>DNSU01000137.1 GCA_003499585.1 Cyanobacteria bacterium UBA9579
AACTCTATATTACGTGATAAATACAAGAAAATAGACTTGTCATTTGAAATTGCTAGGATGGTTAAAGAAGCCCGACTTGTAAAAGGATATACTCAGGGAAAGCTTGCAGATTTGTTAACTACTAAACAGACAGGTATATCAAGGTTGGAGAGAGGGTTATCCCTACCTAGTCTTAGTTTTTTAGTAAAAATAGCTGAAGTGTTAGGTACTTATATAGTTCCACCACGGGCTAATTCAATGTATGTTAATGGTTCAAACACAGTTATTACAAGGCAAGTAATTGTTTCAGATCTTCGGGGGGTAGATATGTATTATTCTATAAATTTAGCTGCTGTTAGCAGCGGTGCTTATCGTGCCAATTTGGAGTAATTATGATAAATCATATCTGGTCAGTTTTATGTAGGGAATCCATTATTGACATTGATTCCAATACTATTAGCTTAATAAATGTTGTTGAAGAACTTATTGTTGATCTGAAACCTGATGTTAAGCTGCCAATGGGTGAAAAGTTAAATATCAATGTTAATTATGAGGTTGTGAGTATGTGGTCTAGAGATTCTTTTGATGATAGAGCCATAGGATTGAAAATAGAGCTAATAAATCCAGACAAAAGTGTAGTAAATGAGTTTACACACAAGGCTGTATTTCCTGAGAAAACAATAAGATTGAGAACACGAATTAAGGTACAGGGACTTACCGTAACAGTGGCAGGAGTCTACTATATACAAGTACTTTATCGCCATTCTGACAGTGAAAAGTTTAAGACGGTTGCTAGGCTCCCAATGCAAGTACAAATTAACAAGCAAATTCAATAGTTAGGAGGATATCAATTGCATTTAAGATAGAAGGTTACATTATATGGATCATATAAACTTTATTTGAATCGAGCTTATTTATATCCATATATTTAAACTTAGTTTTCTTTCTCATTATATTCATTGTATCATTTTGTTTTTGAGAACTGATTCCTAATTAAGAACTTTATTTGAATTTTACTGTCTATGTTTATTGACAGTTAGGTCAAAATCACCCTGTATGTTTAATTTATTCCAAAGTCCGGTAACCCAATTTTTATCTGTAAGACTTTTTTTAAACCTTGTTGATTGTACCCTGATTATGCCTTTGAAAATATCTTTTATATAAGAACCACGCAATTCGTTATCGTTACAAACATATTTTAATTTACGATCGTGAATACCAACGCCATGAAAATTAGACCATAGTTTGTTTCCCAATGGTCTCGCAGAATTCTAATCTAAAAGTATAAATTGGGAATGGACTTGGTCAACATGTTGATTAATTACCGATAAATCACCCCCATTTTTATAATCCCAAATAGCCCAACTAGCATAAGGCCCGTAATTCTTAGTTAAATTGGCGTATTCATCGGAACTATACATAATCGGAGTAATACCATATAACCCAAACCATTTCTACATATATTTTAAATGGAGTTTTAGCCGAAGTTTGTTATCTGTATATACGGATTTGTATTTATGCTATTCAATTCTTAAGGCTTTCTTATAAACAATTTGGAAAGTGTAATTCACTGTATAATGTTAATTTCCATACTCAGTTCTGACTGTTACTTTGTTCCTGCCTTCTAAGTCGCCACATATTCTACTTGCATTTTCATCTGACATCAACAGCTCCCCCCGCGCAATTGCATCTAACATCATATCAGAATAGTTTCTTAAAAGAGGGTGATAGAAGTTATACTTTCTCCCATCATCGCATATTACTATTGATTTTTCTCTATCTGGGACTAATTTAATATTTTTAGAAATATAGGACGCGACTAATAGTGTAATAGATAAAGTTACTAAAATTGGCAAGCGATGCTTTACAATAACTTTCCACAGATTCATATTTATATTTTAGCAGCTGGTCTCTAACTCAGAACTTTAAGTAGTGTTGAAGTTGATAATTTGTTGGTGTGCCAAGCCTTGCTATTGAGTTGTTGTTTTGCATGTATATTTAGTACCTTGTCCGTAATCATCACCAAGGCGGCAATCCACACCGCACTCGTAGTCCAGCATATTGTAATCATATTCTTTTTTGAAATTGATAAGAAGGTAATCATTATATTCATCTGCTGTTGCATTAACCCACTTTCTACACTCCTCTAAGGATTCAAGTAGGTCTGATTCTTTCCACAGTTTTAATTCCTCATAGTTGGGATAAAAATATCCAATATATATTATTGGTTTCTTAATAAAATACGTAACGAAACCAATTATTAAACCTAATATAAATATACCCAATACATTTTTCATATATTTATGGGTAAATTGTACTGTTTCATGGTGTTAAGGAAAACAGCATGTTCGGCCAGGTGGGATATATTTCGATCTGTGGGGGTTGATATTAGTGTTATGGAAAGTGCGGCCGCCTTAACTTATCTAATTCTGTGCTGGAATTTTTCCGGGTAGCTTTTAAAACAAGAATCCCTGTTGTCCTCTAATGATTTATTTATTATATTTGCATTAGTGGTTGGTAAGTGACAAAGACAACCCATTTGTTCATTGTCATAATTTACAAGTGCAGTCATACGCATTGTCAAGTTATCAACTGTGCTAATATCATCTGGAATATTGTTTTCTTTCGCGTATTCTTCGAAAGGCATCTCGTTAATTTCTATACAAGACTTTGTTAATAAACCTTGTGACTTGCATTCTCTGAACCAATATTTTTCATAGCTTTGCTCTGCCTGCGCTATGCAAAGGGCTAATGGTTGTTCATAGTAATCTTTACTCTCCCTTTCTTTTTTCTGTAAAGTTGGTTCAAACTCTTCCGCCATTTTCCTTTGTAGGTTTATAAATAATAAAATAATAGATAGTAGGTAAAACAATTAAGAGTGCAAAAATTATAAGTATTATTTTATTCATACATTTATATTAGCATTTTTTAAAACGCTTTAGTTTTTGGTTCGCCAGGAGGGATGTTTTTTGAACTTTAAAAATAGTTAGCTCTTTTATACATTTGAAATTAGAAATTTCATACTTTTTTAATTTTTATTTGGTAGTTTAGTATTGTGAATGAAAAAGAATTATATAAGCTTATAAAACTGGTGCAAAAAGCAGCTAAAAAACATAACAAGAAGGTTTTACTCATATTAAAATAGAAATAGCTTATAATGTACCAATGCTTGAGATAGTAAGACAGCTGAAAAAAACAAATCCAGACTTGAAGGAACGCGAAATAGAGGGGGTTCTTTTTATTCTGAAAAATAATTTGGGATACGGCGCGAGGTCGGAAAATAATTCCGGAAGCAGCTTCGGATTGAAAAATAACGAATTAATAACATTAACCGGGTTACCAAAGGAAACTCTTAAAATTTTTAAATCTTCGATGTCAAATCTTCTGGAGAAAAGTGAAGAGTATATTAAGTTGAATGAAGAGGGGATCAAGCAGCTTTCATCGCTGGACCTCAGACCGTATTTATGGACGCTGGTTGATA
>DNSU01000164.1:0-164 GCA_003499585.1 Cyanobacteria bacterium UBA9579
GTTGCTAAAGGTATGGGTAAACCATGTGTTGCCGGTTGTGAGACATTAAGAATTGATCTTAAAAATGAAACACTTACAGCAGCTGATGGAACAGTTTATAAGAAAAACGATGTTATTTCCATGGACGGTGGAGAAGGTCAAATATTTGAAGGATCCATTGCTAC
>DNSU01000164.1:225-792 GCA_003499585.1 Cyanobacteria bacterium UBA9579
TATTTGAAGGATCCATTGCTACAATTGAGCCAAAAATGGATGAAAACTTCACAAAACTCTTTAAATGGGTTGATGGTATTAAGAGATTAGCTGTAAGAGCTAATGCTGATACACCTGCTGATGTAGACAAAGCTGTTGAACTTGGTGCAGAAGGTGTTGGTCTTTGCCGTACAGAGCATATGTTTATGGAACAAGACAGACTTCCTGTAGTACAGCAAATGATTATTGCAGGCACTGAAGAAGCCAGAAGAGAAGCTCTTGCAAAACTACTTCCAATGCAGTATCAAGACTTTAAAGATATGTTCAGAGCCCTTAAAGGTCTTCCAATGACAATTCGTCTTTTAGACCCTCCTCTTCACGAATTCTTACCTTCAAAAGAAGAATTAATCGCTGAAGTTGCAACCGGTAAGGCTTTAAATCAAGATGTAAGCGCTAAAGAAGTACTTCTTTGCAAAGTTGAAGAACTGTCTGAATCCAATCCAATGATGGGATTAAGAGGATGCAGATTAGGTTTAACCTACCCTGAAATCAACGAAATGCAAGTAAGAGCAATCTTTGAAGCAGCTT
>DNSU01000164.1:853-3647 GCA_003499585.1 Cyanobacteria bacterium UBA9579
GAGCAATCTTTGAAGCAGCTTGTGATCTTAAAAAAGAAGGAATGGAAGTTAAACCTGAAATTATGATTCCTCTTATCGGTCACGTAAACGAGCTTAAAACAGCCAGAGAACAACTTGAATCAGTTGCTGAGCAAGTAATGGCTGAAAGAGGCGTTCGAGTTGATTATCAATTCGGTACAATGATCGAAATCCCAAGAGCTGCACTAACAGCTGATCAGGTTGCTGAATACGCTGAATTCTTCAGCTTCGGCACAAACGATTTAACTCAGATGACATTCGGTTATAGCCGTGATGACGCTGAAGGTAAATTCTTAAATAACTATATTGAAAATAAAATTCTTCCTGAAAATCCATTCGAAACACTTGATCAAGAAGGTGTTGGCCAATTAATGAAAATTGCCATCGAAAAAGGTAAATCAGTAAGACCAGGAATCAAATTAGGTATCTGTGGAGAGCATGGCGGAGAAGATAAGAGCGTTAAGTTCTGTCATTCAATCGGCCTTAATTATGTAAGCTGCTCACCATTCAGAGTTCCAGTAGCAAGACTCGCTGCTGCTCAAGCAGTCCTTGAAGAACAAGGTGAAAGAACTCTTGTTACACACTAGATATTTAAAATTCAGTAAAAAGAGATATGCTAAAAGCATATCTCTTTTTTTTAATTTTTATCGATAAATTTTACTTTTTATCGGTCTTTATAGGATTATTAACCTTTAAAAAATTATCAAATTCAGATTTAGCTGTTTTGCACAGATTAACTAAAAACTCTTTTACATCACCAGCTTTTCCAGCTGTATTAAGAGTATTAACTCCTTCAGGATCAATAAAAAGGGTTATACCTAATTTTTTCTTCTTATATACAGCATATGAAAACATTTTTGATAATGACAACTCAAGTGTTGCATCGTTATTTCCGTCTTTTTCTAACTCTTCTCTGGCTTGGCCAAATCCTTTTTTAAATTCATCGCTTGTAAGTAGCGCAAACTCCTTTTTATTATATTCAGGATTAATTAAATGTGTTCCAAACGCAGGTTGAATATTGCTTGCTGATTGAATACTTTTTATTAACATTTATAACTCCTTTTGCAAATCTAATAACTATTTTTAGTTATTGCATCAAGATATCTGGATACTATTACAAATACATAGAATTTGCAATTAAACAGGAATGATATAATAATAACTAAAATAAAACTCTTTAATGTAGTTTAATAGAGTATAATAATGTTGAAGTAAATTATAGAAAGCACAGGGATTCTTACATTTATGATAGAGATGCAAGTAATGGGAGTAGCGCTAGACACAAAGACAGGAGCACCCATAGTAGTTTTAAGTGATAAAGAAAGCAGAAGAGCTCTTCCTATCTGGATAGGAACAGCAGAAGCCAGTGCAATAATAAGAATTATGGAAAACATGGCATCACAAAGGCCGATGACTCATGACTTAATCAACAATATTCTTGAAACTTTAGAATATGATGTTGAAAAAATCGAGATTAACGATTTAAATGATGGCACTTATTTTGCAAATATATATATTGCAAATGGTGATGATACCCATATTATAGATTCCAGACCATCTGATGCGATAGCTATAGCTCTAAGAGTTAAATGTCCTATTTGCGTAACAGCAAATGTCGTAATGGATGGCACAATATCAACAGATCAAACAAGGGATGAACAGGAAACAGAAGACTTTAAGAATTTCGTTAAAGACTTGAAACCTTCAGACTTTAAAAAGCTCATAGACAATAACGAAGAATCAAACCAATAAAAATCCAACTAAAATCTTACTTATAACTCCCCACCAGATTAATGCTTATTGTCCTTTGGGGAGTTATAAGTATTTTAATAAGTACTGCGGAAAATAATAAGTTTTTGAAACATGAAAATTATTGTTATATAATTATCTAGAGTTTTTCAGAAAGGAAGAATAAAATGGCTGAAAATAAAGTAACAAAAGATATGAGTATTATAGACATTGTTCAAAATTATCCTGAGTCAATTGAAGTATTTGCGAAAAATGGTCTAGGATGCATCGGTTGTGCAGCTGCAAGATATGAAAACCTTGAAGCAGGCGCAAAAGTTCACGGCATCGACCCAGATCAATTAGTTGCAGATATTAATGAAGTAATCGAAAAGAAATAGATTTTATTTAATACAAGTTATAAGAAGCAGTCTACAAACCCAAATAGGACTTTTCATCAAAGCCCAATTTGGGTTTTTCGCTGTCCTTAATTTTTTCTTCAACTTGATTAAAACTTTGTTATGAAAAATTAAACAAAGCAAATCAGATGATAATATGAGATTGTAAAACAGATATACCAAGATATATTGGAGGAAAACAAAATGAAACTCGCTCTTAGAAATTCAAACAATTTATATTCTTTAGAAGAGAGAATGGACAGATTATTCAATGAATTTTTTGAACCATTAGCAATCACAGAAAGAGAACTTACCCTTAAACCAGCTATTGAGCTATCTGAAGATGAAAAGAATTACTATATAAAAGCAGAAATCCCGGGTATTAAGAAAGAAGATCTTGATATTCAGGTACAGGAAGATTCTGTACTAATCTCAGGGGAAACCAAAAGTCAAATGGAAGAAAAAAATGAAAACATTTGCAGGTCTGAGTTTAGATATGGGAAATTCTCCAGAACAGTTCCTCTTCCTGAAAAAATAGACAATCAAAAAGCCAGTGCTGAATACAAAGACGGAATCCTCCCCCCATCCTCCCTAAGCTGGAAAATGGCAACAAAAAGGTCGTGAGACTAAAACCATGATTCTAATGCGAAGCG
>DNSU01000164.1:3745-3939 GCA_003499585.1 Cyanobacteria bacterium UBA9579
CCCCATCAAATTCATCAATCCGGTAACAACATTATGATTGTAGAGTCTAAGTTTGTGCCTCTGGCACTGGAAAGCTCGGGCTTTACCTACAAAGTAGGAGCGTTTAAAATGAAAACGGTTAGTTTTCATTTTAAAAAGCTCATTTCTGGCTGAATCGAAAACTGAACTCATTCCTGGCTAAATAAGCACAACGA
>DNSU01000130.1:0-13738 GCA_003499585.1 Cyanobacteria bacterium UBA9579
CCAATCATATAAGCCTGATAAAATAAATGTTGCAATATTAATATTATAGGAGCAGTGATTATAGTGAGCATAATAAACATCAAATGACTTACTAATAATCCCATAATCACATGTTGATATAATATTGAGGCAAAGAAAATTAAAATTATTAAAAACCATCTTTTGATCATCCCAAGCACATCTTTATTTCTGGATACTAACAATATAATTGAATCTAATATTACATTAAGAATAAAAAACATTATTGTTATTTGTATACGCAATATACCTGTCATTGGAATATACATTATCATTGCAAAATTGATAAGTATAAGAAATAAAAGCAGATATTCTTTGTAAGCATATTTGAAAACTTTTAATATCTTCATAATTTTAAAAGAATCAAAAAATTTAAATTTTTCAGAGAATGCTGTAATTGCAATAACTCCCATAATTGTGGAGCAAGTAAGCACTACTGTTAATATTCCTAGATGGAAATTGTTAGGTATAACATATCCAACCGTATGTATGATTTTATGTGCAATATTAATCCACGCAATATAAACAGGAAAAAGATAGCACAACAAGATACAGCTAAACTGTAAGCCTAGTGTAATAATATCCCATCGCTTCTTAATCAAATTGATCAAATCAAGGAGAATTTCTTCATTTTTATTAATTAAATTATTGCTAAGTTGAGATAAATATCCGCATAAAGCCAAAGAAAATATGATTATACTCAATATATATGTATATATACCTGAATACGCATCGGATAGAAATCCACCAAAGAGATATATTAAAATTGTAAAAGTTCCTAGCTTATACAATAAACTTTTTTCTTTCAAAAAATATGTAAAAGCTTCTTTAATATTAATACTCATATACATCATTTAGCTCCTGCATTTTATTTACCCCTACGTTATAAGCCTGACAAAGCAAATGCTGCCAGACAAGTATTATAGGTACCTGAATTATAGAAATTATAATACTTAAAACAAGAATACCTAATTGATTATCAGAAAATAATTGAGTATGTGGCACCATAAATACAAGTATAATGCCTATTCCCATAATAGAGAAAATAAATAAATATTCTTTATGAGCATATTTAAAGATATTTATTAATCTTTTAAGATTAAATGAATCCTTAAAATTCAGCCTTTGAGAGAACGCTGTAATAGCAATAAGAAAAAACATTAATGAAACGAAGATAATTACTGATAGTATTGTCCAAAGTAGTATTTTTGAACGGATGATTCCTGCAACGGCAATTGTTGCTTTAAAATAAAAGCTGGATATCAAACTCATATGTGCGAGTATATATCCTAGATCCTTAGAAAAGTAGTGATAAAGTATAAACCATATAATGGAGATAGCAAAGATAAGAAAAATATATGAAAATGTAACACTGTAATACTTAAATCCTGACAACAAAATCTTCTGAAAGCTAAAATCAGGGAGTATTTCATCTTTTTTACTAATTAAGTTATGCGCTAACAAAGCTAAATAACCACAAATAAATATTAACAAGATTAATATACCTATTTTAAACAAGAATGATGTTTTACCAAGAAAATAGAATAAATATAAAGCATATAAAAAAATTGTAAAAATTGGTAATTTATACTTCCAGGTTTTATCTTTAAAAAAATATGTAAAAGCTTCTTTAAAACTAATATTCATAGTAATTTATCATGCCTTTTCTAATTCAATAATCTATTCTTAAAACCACATAATACATAGTTAATTTTATATTAATTTATAAATTAATATAACTTTTAATTTTTACGTAGCGATTAAATATGACTGATAGTTATAAATACATTGTCATCCTGAGCCCTTCGCCTTGCTCAGGATAAACTCCGAGAAGGATCTTATTCAGCGAATAACAATGAGATTCTTCGGCTACGCCTCAGAATGACAATACCTCAATTATTGTAGATAGTTTCAAACAGTGCTTTACGCATTGCAACTAAAAAGAGTCAGGTTGAATAAACCGGACTCTTTTGTTATAGGGGTTTTCTTATATTTTTACATATAATTCCTGAGCTGATTTGGCTTTTTTGTATCCCTGGAAAGCTCTTATTCCAGGATATTTTGCAGCTGAACCTAATTCCTGCTCAATTCTGATCAATTGGTTGTATTTAGCAACACGGTCTGTTCTGCTTGCAGAACCTGTTTTAATTTGACCTGCATTTGTAGCTACTGCTAAATCAGCAATGAATGTATCTTCAGTCTCGCCTGATCTGTGGCTGATGATTGTAGTATATTCTGATTGCTGAGCAAGATTGATTGTAGCTAAAGTTTCTGTTAATGAACCAATCTGGTTAACTTTAACGAGAATACTGTTAGCAACGCCTTTAATAATGCCTTCAGCCAAGATTTTCTGGTTTGTAACGAATAAATCGTCGCCAACTAATTGAATTCTATCGCCTATTTCATTGGTTAGCATTTTCCAGCCTTCCCAATCTTCTTCAGCCATACCATCTTCAATTGAGATGATCGGATATTTATTTACTAATCCTTTTAAGAAGTCAACCATTTGAGCTCTGTCAAAAGTTTTGCCTTCGCCTTCAAGAACGTATTTACCGTCTTTATAAAGTTCTGAGCTGGCAACGTCTAAGGTTAATTTAATATCGTTTGTTGTGTATCCTGCTTTATCGATAGCTTCAAGAATTACATCAAGAGCTTCTTCGTTAGAGCTAAGGTTTGGAGCAAATCCACCTTCGTCACCAACAGCAGTTACATAACCTTTTGATTTTAATACTGATTTAAGAGCGTGGAATACTTCAGCGCCCCATCTGATAGCTTCCTGGAAGTTACAAGCACCTACAGGAGCAATCATGAATTCTTGAATATCAACGTTGTTATCAGCGTGTGCTCCACCGTTAATGATATTCATCATAGGAACAGGTAAAGTTACAGCATTTACACCACCTAAATATCTGTAAAGCGGCATTTCGTAAGCTGCAGCTGATGCTCTTGCACATGCAAGGCTAACACCTAAAATAGCATTGGCGCCTAATTTGCCTTTATTATCTGTGCCATCTAATTCAAGCATTGTTTTATCAATTTCATATTGATTGCTTGCATCATGGTCGATTAATTCTCTTGCTATGATTTCGTTTACATTCTCAACAGCCTGTAAAACACCTTTTCCTAAATAGCAGGATTTATCTTCATCTCTTAATTCAAGGGCTTCATTAATACCGGTGCTTGCTCCTGATGGAACAGATGCTCTACCGATAACTCCACTTGATAACATAACATCGACTTCAACTGTCGGGTTACCTCTTGAGTCTAAAATTTGTCTTGCTTTAATGTTTTCAATAAATGTTGGCATTGTTACCTCCGATTCTACTCACTAGTATGTTGTTTTTCTTCTATTATCTTGTATAAGTCTTTTGATTCCTGTATTGAAACATTTCCTGTCGGGACTTTTAAAACTTCCACTGTCATTGACTTGTTATAGTATTGTATTGTAATTTTGTCTCCTTCTTTAACAGGGTTTGCAGGTTTTGCCGGTTTGCCATTTATAAAAACCCTGCCCTGATCGGAAACTTCATTAGCCACTGTTCTTCTTTTTATAAGTCTTGAGACTTTCAGGAATTTATCTAATCGCATTTACTTCTTTTTTTACTTCTTAATATCTTCCTTTTTGCTTGTCATAATATACAACAAAAAGAATCTAAATAAAAGCTTGTAAAAACTCCTATATTTTACATTTATAAATGTTTGGAATGTTAAAACATTTATCCTGAAATAGTTTTAATATTTAATTTATCCGCTGTACCAGCAATGTATTATTTGTTTTTCGCCTATAGCATTAGTATTAACTATTTAAAAATAATAAGTGTCTTTATTACAATATTGTAAATAAGTGTAAAGTTTACGCTAAAAAATAGCACACTTTTAATTTCTTTAGTTTTATAATAACTGTCATAGAAAGATATGACCTCTAACTCTCTATTTTGGACTTAAACCTCTAACCCCCTTGGAGGTTTTTTTTTGCTTATTTTACGGTTTTTCAGGATAAATCAATAAAATATATACTTACAACAGCGGTTTAAGTAGTAAACTGCATAATAAAAAATACTTATACTATATTTTAGAAAGTCCGAGGATTGATGCAAATACCAGATTAGCAGACTATGATGCTGGTTAGCTATAAAATCTGAAGAATAATATATATGTATAATATTTCTGTAATAATTCCTGTCATAGAAGAATTTAAAGATTTAAATAAAATAATTCAATCAGTACTAAATCAGAATTATCAGGATTTTCAGGTGATTGTGGTTTCAAACTGTAAAATTGAAAAGCCTGTTGTTGACCCTAGAATTCAGTATATTAACCTTTATTACGCCAAAAATATACCGGAATTGCTAAATAAAAGTATTAACTACATTAATACTGAGCTGACCTGTTTTATTAATCCTAATGACCTGCTGCTCTATAACGCTCTTGAATTAAGGCTTCAAAAATTCAGAAATAATCACGCTTTAGTGGCATGTTATGGTTTTGGATTTGATACTGATTGTGATTATCAGGTTAAATGCAATCATAACTATGAATATTTCTATAATAATGAAAATTTGCCGAGTAATAATTTAAAATCAGTCCTACAAGGAGACATTAGGCCGACCATATCATCTTTAATGATAAAAACTGAGATTCTAAAGCAGCTTTGCTTTAATGAAAATCTTAAGTTTAATTATGATTGGGATTTCTTTATAAAACTGTTTAAATCCTTTGGTGATAATACTTATCAACTAAAAGAAGCGATTTATTTATCAAAAAACGAAGCAGAAACTGTTAAACAATATAATAAAAGCTTCTTTATTAAATATGTAAAAGAGACCCTCTCAATATTAGATACATTTTTTGAAGAAACTTTGTTATATAAGCCAATCGAAGCTAAGTACAAGATATATAAAGATAATTATTCCAGATTTTTTACTGCATTAACAGAACATTTTCCCGGTGATCATTTATTGAGAATTTACTTATTAACATCCTATATCAGGAAAAATAATGAGTTCGGGAATAAGATTCTTGATTTCTGGTTTTTATCACTATTATTAAACAGCTTGATAGCTACAAATAAATCCGAAGTTCTGAAAAATCTAAATTTGTCTAAAAAAGCCGGTTATTAATATGTGCATTTTCAGGAAAATATTTAGCAATTACTATTTATTATGTAAAATGTTAGAATGCAAAATAATTTTTATATAAGAAAAATAACTCCGCAAAGTGCAGAAAAAGTCATGGAAGATGTAGGATTTGATAAACACTACATCAAAACGGCCTTATCTAAATATAGATTCGAACTAATTAAAATTCATAATCTTAGCTCACCGGCAGCCAGCATATTAAAGCAGCTTGCCCTATCAGTTGGAGCTGATGCCGCTGTTCATAGAGAAGTAATTACCTGCAAAGTAGAGAAATCAGATGTGCTTTTAGGCTGCACTCAAGCACAGTTAAAAGAATTAGCTGAAAAACTAAAGTATCAGCCTTTTAAATTAAAAGAGATTTCTTCATTACTGCTTGATCTATCAATAGCTGAGAATATTTCACCATTACAAGTTCGTGATACTACTTTTGACTGGAATAAAAAAACCTATATAATGGGCATTCTCAATGTAACTCCCGATTCTTTCTCTGATGGAGGTAAATTTTTAAATACTGATGCTGCGATTAATCGAGCAAGGATGATGATTCAGCAAGGTGCAGATATTATTGATATTGGTGGAGAATCAACAAGACCGGGAGCTGAAGAAGTATCAGTTACAGAAGAATTAAATAGAGTATTACCTGTAATCAGAGCTATCAGAGAAGAAAATAGATCTGTTATTATCAGCATCGACACCAGAAATTCAGAAGTAGCTAAAGAAGCTGTTATAAATGGTGCAGATATAGTAAATGATGTTTCAGGATTTAATTGGGACCCTGAGATGATTAATGCTGTAGCTGAATTACAATGCCCTGTTATTATTATGCATAGCCTTTCAGACCCTAAAACAATGCAAGTTAATCCTACATATCCGGAAAATGTTGTCGATTCAGTATATAAAAGCTTATACGAAAAAACTCAAAAGGCACTCTTAGCAGGGATTCAAAAAGAAAATATTATAATTGATCCAGGTATTGGATTTGGAAAAACCCTTGAACATAATATCGAGATTGTTCAGAGAATAAGCGAATTTAAATCTTTAGGCTATCCTTTACTAGTTGGTGTATCTAGAAAATCCGTAATTGCAAGGATTCTTGAGCTTCCACCAGAAGAAAGAGAAGAAGCAAATATTGCTCTTAATTCCTATCTGGCTTCAAATGGCGTAAATATAATCAGAGTTCATGACGTAGAAAAGCATTTCAAGGCATTTAAGGTTATGGATAAAATAATAAAAAATGTAACTTTTAATTATTAAGATAACAATAATTTGCATTTAACAAGCTTAATACAATCAATAATGCAACAAAAATCATATATACATGAGAAGAAAATGCAACCTATTACTTTAGTCAAAGTTAACAGTACTGACCCATTTAAAATTGCAAAAAATCCAATTGGTTCAGATTCCATGGTATTAGGCAGTGTTAAAGGGCAAAAAATTTAAATCAGTTAGCAAACATAATAGATTTAACAGCTTAATTAATATCACACCAGCCAAATACAGACCTGAACGCACCAGGCTCAGGGGATGTCAGGATATTTTTTCTTACCAGATAATTGGCTCTTGATGAAATTTCTTTTAATTCTACATCCTCAAAACCCTTGCCGGATTTAGGCTGCTTTACCTTGTTATCTACCAGATATTTCTTTATATCTGCAGTTGTACCTTGCCCTGAATTAAAAATTATACCTTTATAGATTTCATAATTTAAATTATTATTTGTACGCAAATAATTTTTGACTTGAGAAATTGCTTGATCAGGTAAAAATATCTTACGTGAATTATCGTCATTATCCTTACTTACGTTGACTGCAATTTTGACTTCATTATCTTCAATGTCATTACTAATATCTTCATTTTTATTACGTGCGTTTTTATTAACGTCTGAATTTTTTACTAGACTTCTCAAACTAACAACTAATGAGTTTAGTTTAAATTGTTGTTCTTTAAGTTCAACTAATTTTTTTTGACATTGTTCTAAATAAGTTATTTCCGGCTGAATTTTTAAAAGCTCTTCTTCTGCTTCAGTTATTAAGCTTTGGATTCTTTCATTACTTGCGATGGACTCAACTTTTAATTCTGTTTTCATATTTATATCCTCATATACTGCATTAATTAAATTAATTATACAATAAGACGTAAGAAAATTGAATACATGATTTAGATTAAAAAAAATAAAATGTTTATGTCAGTTTTATTTCTAACGCCAATTGACGTGATAAATATTATGACGTTAATTAATGTTTTTATTGTTAAAAAATACTCTAAATATGACGTAACTTTTATACAATTTTTAACGTCAGATTTCAATCATTTGATATATAATTATAGCGATCAAAATTATTTGAGAGTTTATAATGAATTATTTATATCCTGTAAAAACTGAAGATGGCACTATCAGCTTATTTAATACTGAAGTTAACGATGTATACCACAGCAAAATTGGCGCTTACACAGAAGCGCTGAATAAATTCGTCATACCTTCAGGAGTCTTGGATTTTGTAAAAAATAGTAATGACGTTAATATACTTGATATGTGCTTCGGGCTTGGTTATAACAGCAAAGTTGCAATAAATGAAATCTGGAAAGTCAACCCCAACTGCAAAATAAACATTACGGCTCTTGAATATGATCCTAATGTTTTAGCATTTTCAGTAATTACTCCCCCATATAATATAGATAGCAAGATAAATGAAGCATTTAATACGGCAATATCAAGTGTCATAGATATAGAGACATTCATCAGAGATTTATCTAAAGACGTAAATTTTGCAAGGCCTGATATAGCCCTTGAATTTTTTCAGGAATATAAAACCATATCCAAGGTCTCTAAAAACGAGTCCTTACATAATATATATTATCGGTCTATTTCAGATAGAAATAAAAACATCCAAATGGTTGATTACAATAGCGATTTACTGAATATCGATATATTTATCTGTGATGCAAGGCATGTAATAAGAGACCTAAACCCCTATTATCACTATATATTTCACGACCCATTCACTCCGTCTAAACTGCCAACATTATGGACTGTAGAAATATTTAAAGAATATAACAGGCTACTAGATGATAATGGTAATATCACAACATATAGTGCAGCTTCTCCTATACGTGCTGGCTTAATTGAAGCTGGTTTTTATGTTGGTAAAACTGATCCTATTGGTAGGAATGAGTCTGGAACTATAGCTATCAAGAAAAAAGAATTAATTAAAACTGATTTATCAGATAAAGAAAAAGGATTATTAAATACAAATGCAGGAATTCCTTATAATGATCAGGAATTTAAACATAATGCAGCTCAGATTCTTGAATACAGAGAAGAATTACAAAAGTCATCTGGTAAGACATCCACCAGTAAATATCTAAAGAGTTTTATAAAATAAATGAAATTGTATTAGCTAATATATATCAGTATTTTAAACTTATTAACTCTTTAAATATTAAAGTCTATAGCGTATTTATAGATTAATTATCAAGAAAATACATAGTTAACGACTTATCTCAATATTTATTGGGATAATAGCCACAGGATTACTTAAAATTATCCTAATCTATACAGGATTATCACTAATCGAGTGAGGAAATTAGCTGGATTTTCTGTAAGTATGAACTTTTAAAAACAGTTATGAGTGTTCAGGATTAATAAAAACCCTGACATGTTAGATCATCGGGATTATTAAAAGTATATTTACTAACATTACAGATTATGAGTGCACAAAAGTTCATAATTTCAGGAGTAGGAATGTGGAACCGCTAATTAGCATATGTATACCTAATCATAATTACGAAAACTACATTAAAGAGACTATTGATAGTATTCTAGCACAGACTTATCAGAACTTTGAGATTATTGTAATTGATGATAAGTCAACAGATAAGTCAGTTGAAATAGTTAAAAGTTATAGTGATCCTAGAATAAAACTATATGAAAATGATATAAACCTTTATACATTCAGGACAAATAACAAAGCAATGAGCTTGGCCAAGGGTGAATTAATTACCATACTTCATTCTGATGATAAATATGCGCCAAATTTCCTTGAAGAGATAGTAAAATCATATAATAAGTATCCTCAACATAAAGTATTCATTACAGGAGTATACTTTTATCATTCTGAGGATGATAAGTTAACTCCATGGCATCCTTATAAAAGTGGTGGAGTTAAATCACAAAAAGAGGTTTTAATTAGACTATACCATCAAAATAATATTGGCAATGGAGTTAACGTGGTTATACATCGAGATTGTCTAAAAACAGTAGGAGTATTCTCTTCTGAATATAAGTATATTGCTGATTATGATTATTTATTAAGACTGGCAAACAGGTATGAATTCGTGTATATCCCAGAAATGCTGACTTATTATAGAGTGCATAATGCTAATGCAACGAGTGTCAATATCAAACAAAGCGATAGAGATGAAGAAGCACGGAAAATTATGAGAAATAATTTTCTGGATAATGAAAATATACCTAAAAGTCTGCAAAATAAACTTTCCTATATTGCTACAAGCAATGAGATTCATAAAGCATTTTATATGGGAACCAGGTATAAATCAGGAGATTTAACAAGATTTATCTTAAATAATAAGAGAATACTTGACCCGGAAATTATTGCTGAGCCTTATTGGCATTTGATTTATCTTCATAGTTTTTTAATAAATGAAAAGCTTCCAAAATACTGGTTGCAAATTGCGTCCAGATTAGGCCGTATAATCCTGTATCCAAATAAAATATACGTTAATCAACTTATAGAAAGACTTATAAAACAAGCTTAATCGTTCTTTCTCTTTGTTGAAACCATTGATGAAAAAACTACAAAACTTGCTGCTAGATCTTGACTGGAAACCAATACATGTTCTGGCACTTTTAGGCTTGTTGGTGCAAAGTTCCATATAGAGTTAATTCCTGATTTCACTAGAAAATCAGTTACTTCCTGTGCCATTTCTGAAGGAACAGTAAGTATTGCCATTTGTACATTCATTTCTTTAACCATTTCCGGTAATTTTGAGAGGGAAAAAACTTCTTTATTACCTAGTCTTAAGGCTATTTTATGTGGGTCTGTATCAAATAAAGCCAGAATATCTAATCCGTATTTTTTAAAACCTTCATACTTTGCAAGTGCAATTCCCAGATTACCGGCACCTATAAGAAATGCTTTTTTAGTATTATTAAAGCCTAAAAACTCTTCCAGATGTGCTTTGAATTCTTTTATATCAAATCCTACCTTAGGTTTGCCTACATATCCTGTTGCAGCAATATCTTTTCTGACCTGTGTATCATCTATATCCAACAATTGAGCTATTGTAGCACTTGAAATGTATTTTTCACCTGATTCTAAGGACTGACAAATGATATTATAATAGTTTGGCAGTCTTTTTAAAGTTGGTGCTGGCAGTTTCTTGCTCATTTACAAACCTAATCTCTCTAAAATATTATATATAGAATTTTAACATAAGATATTTAGTGAAAATTTTAAATCTATGATACTACGATCAAATTAGTTTATTTCGTAATCAATTCAATATCTTTTTCTATACCGCTATTCTTCTTTTTATAACGAGTATGAAGAAGCTTATGAGAAATCTTACTGTTTGGGCTTTGTAACAATTTCTTATAAAGATTTTGCACTTCAGGATTTTCATGTGATTTGTGAATCGGCAATTCTTTATCAGCTTTATAAAGCCCTTCAGACCTGCTGCTTTTTATGGTACAATCCTTACAGCTCTGTGACTGACCGCCTCCACCAATACATCCTCCAGGGCATGCCATTACTTCTACAATGTCATAATGAGCCTCACCTTTATTAATTTTATCAACAAGGTTGCTTGCTTCCTGTAGTCCGTTTACGATAGCTATTCTGACTTTTGTACCGTCAATATCAACAGTCAGCTCTTTAAGTTTATCCAGTCCTCTGGCTTCGGTAATATCAAATTTTTCAAGAGCATTACCCGTAACCATCTCATATGCAGTTCTTACTACAGCTTCTGCTACACCGCCTGATGAACCGAATATTACTCCAGCACCTGTCAGGATACCAAAAGGAGTATCTAACTCTTCCGGCTCAATATTGTTCAAGTCAATACCTGCTTCTTTAATCATTCTGATTAATTCCTGAGTAGTTAAAACAATATCTACATCCTGAATACCATTTTCTGCAAATTCATCACGCTGGGCTTCTGCTTTCTTGGCTGTACAGGGCATTATGGATACAACTGTCAGATTTTCCGGTTCAATATTGTACTCTTTGGTGAGGTATTTTTTTGCAATTGATCCAAACATTTGCTGAGGAGATTTGCAGGTGGATAAATTATCAAGTAATTCCGGATGTTTTAACTCTGCAAATCTAACCCATGCCGGGCAACAGCTAGTAAACAGTGGAAGTTTTTCGCCATTTTGCAGTCTGGTTATAAACTCGGCTGTTTCTTCCATAACTGTCATATCAGCAGCAAAGGATGTATCAAATACCTGATTAAATCCTATTTTCTTTAATGCTGCGACTATTAAACCAATAGTATTCACTCCTGGTTTAAGGCCGAATGCTTCACCAAGGGCAACACGAACAGCAGGAGCAATCTGAGCTATAACAAATTTTTTCTCATCAAAAATAGCGTTCCATGTATTATCTATCTCGGATTTAATAGTTAATGCGCCTGTCGGACAAACAGAAACACATTGACCGCAGTATACACAATCAACGTCACATAAGCTCTTGCCATAAGCCGGAGCTACAACTGTATGAGAACCTCTGTTTGAAAAATCAAGCACGTTTTGTCCCTGAACTTCTTTGCACATTCTTACACAATCCCCGCAAAGAATGCATTTATTAGGATCTCTTACTATAGATGGATTTTCATCATCTATAGGGAGTTCAATTTCTCTTTTGCCAAATCTGACATTTTTAATGCCCATTTTTTGGGTAAGATCCTGAAGTTCACAGCTGCTGCTTTTTTCGCAGGTTGTACATTCACTGTTGTGATTAGCAAGAATTAATTCCAGAGAAATCTTCCTGACTCTTCTGGTTCTTTCTGTATTCACTCTTATTTTTAACCCAGGTTCAGGAGGAACAGAACAGCTAGCCTGAACACCTCTGCCTTCAATCTCAACGACGCACATACGGCATCCGCCATAAATACTAAGATCAGGCCTATAGCAAAATGTAGGAACTTCAATGCCGGCATTTCTTATAACTTCGAGTAAATTTCTCTCGTTGGTATAAGTTACCTCACGCCCATCTATATATAATGTATTTTTTATTAATGTTTCTGTCATATTATTTATTACACCTCTAAAAGCCAATTAACCTGTTATTGCCTTAAATGGGCATGCCTTTATGCAAGCTCCGCATTTTATACATTTATCCTGATTGATAACGTAAGGCTCTTTTATCTTGCCTTCAATGGCATCAACTGGGCATTGTCTTGCACATTTTGAGCAGCCTTTGCATAAATCTTTAATTATCTCTATCTTCTTGAATGCTTCACACACTCCTGCCGGACAGCGGCCTTCCAGAATATGTGCCAGATATTCACCTCTGAAATGTTTTAATGTCGATAAAATCGGATTTGGAGCAGTTTTCCCGAGACCGCATAATGAACCGTCTTTTACTGCCAGAGCCAATTCTTCCAATATTTCAAGATCAGCTAAATTTGCCTTACCTGCAACGATTTTTTCGAGAATTTTAAGCATATTCTTGGTGCCTTCTCTGCAAGGAGTGCACTTTCCACAGGATTCATTCTGTGTAAAATTCATAAAGAATCTTGCTATTTCAACTATGCAGGTTTCTTCATTCATTACTACTAATCCGCCAGAACCTATCATTGCTCCTGCTTTGGTTAATGAATCGTAATCAAGAGGCATATCAAGATGTTCTTCGGTCAAACAGCCGCCTGATGGTCCGCCAATTTGAACTGCTTTAAATTTCTTGTTGTTTCTTATTCCGCCACCTATATCAAAAATAATCTCTCTTAATGTGGTGCCCATTGGAACTTCAATTAATCCGGTATTTCTTACTTCGCCTGTTAATGCAAATGTCTTTGTACCCGCATTATTTGCAGTTCCTAAATCTTTAAACCATTGTGCACCATTATTGATAATCAATGGTACATTGGCAAAAGTTTCCACATTATTAATAAGAGTCGGCTTTCCAAATAAACCTTTATTTGCAGGGAATGGAGGCTTTATTCTTGGCATGCCTCTTTCACCTTCAATAGATGCAATAAGAGCTGTTTCTTCACCGCAAACAAATGCTCCTGCACCTTCTTTAATATGAATATTGAAAGAGAAGTTGTTTCCTAAAATATTTTTGCCAAGAAAACCAAATTCCTGAGCCTGCGCAATTGCTCTTTTTAATCTGGTAACAGCCAGAGGATATTCTGCTCTTACATAAATATATCCTTCATCTGCTCCAACTGCATAGGCTGCAATTGTCATGCCTTCAATAATTCTATGTGGATCACCTTCCATGAGACTTCTATCCATAAATGCTCCAGGATCGCCTTCGTCACCATTGCAAATGATGTACTTTTTATCATTCTGAGCAGCGCGAACAAAGAGCCATTTCTTACCTGTAGGAAATCCA
>DNSU01000130.1:13804-17545 GCA_003499585.1 Cyanobacteria bacterium UBA9579
CTGTAGGAAATCCACCGCCTCCACGGCCTCTTAATCCACTGTCAATTATCTCGTTACATACCTGCTCAGGAGTATAGTTGCTTAAGATTTTTTCTAAAGCCTGATATCCTGAACTTGCAATAGATTCATCAATATCTTCAGGGTTAATATGTCCGCAGTTTGATAATGAGGTTCTTTTCTGTTTTGCATAGAAGTTAATTTCATCATTATTTCTTACGCTTTTACCAGTAGCAGGATCTTTATATAAAAGTCTTTCCACTACTTCATTATTTAATAAATGCTTATTAACAATTTCATCAACATCTTCAGCTTTTACTTTTGCGTAAGTTACGTGTTTATCAGGAATCATAACCAATACACCGTTTTCACAAAAACCATGACAGCCTGTTTTAATCGGTGTGTATTTTTCCTGTTTTAATTCCACATTAATGCCAAGCTCCTGAAATCTTTTGTAAACCTCAATAGAACCATTAGCAACACAACCAGTACCAGCACATATTAGCACTCTGGTACCCATTTGCTGAAGATATTCCTTCGCTCTTTTTCTTTCCGTATTTAAATTTACTATTGTATTTATTACCATCTGCTTTTTCCTATTAAGAATTTTTTTGGAGTTCATCAATAATGATCTTTATAGCGTCAGGAGTCATTTGAGGATATACCTTATCATTAATGACTACAACAGGAGCAAGCCCGCATGCCCCAAGACAGCTTACTGTTTCTATACTAAATTGCAGATCATCAGTTGTTATTTTGTCATTATTTAAGCCAATTTTATCTTTAATTGCGTTTAATACCGGAATACTCTTTCTTACGTGGCATGCCGTACCGTCACAGACTTTAATTTCATATTTGCCTTTTGGATTCAGGCTGAATTGACTGTAGAAAGTTGCAACTCCATAAACACTTGCGGGAGAGATTTTCATTTTTATTGCGATATAAGTTAAAATTTCTTCAGGTAAATAGCGATATTCTTCCTGTACGTACTGCAATATTGCTATTAAATTAGATTTTTTATACTCAGATCGTTTAATAATCTCATTAATTTTTTTAAATTTATTTTGTTTTTCTACAATTTGTAGCGTTCTGTCATGCTCTAATCTTGCCATTTTGCACCTATAAATATCTAGCTTAGCGTTTAAATTTACTCTTTATATAAAGTCCTTTTCCTGAGATAAATCCTGGCCATATTCTCGCCCTCGGCATTAGTAATTACGACGAAAATTACAATAATAAGTTTCTTGATCATTGATCAGGGATAAATTCAGGATTTTATTAACTTAAATTTTTGAAAACTTTTGATACTATCCATGCCTTTAGAAATAATAGTTATTACATTTCAATCATATTTATGTAAAACTTTTATAATTGGTCAAATTTAACAAGATTGGAGGACTATTATGAACGTTCAAAATATCACACCAACTTTACCCAATAATAGCCTGCAAAAACCAAAGACTAGTCAACCTAAATTTTTAACAATTAAAAAAGAAATGCCTACAGCTGCATTTACCGGAAAAGTCAATTTTTCAAAGTTAAAAGCACTTGCTCATAAACTCAAAGAAGCTATATTTAAGGCAATAGAAAACAGTTCTTACTATCAAGCAGCAAAAATCAAATCACATCCGGATCAAGCAGGAAAAATTGTTACTGAGTGGTTAAATAAAAAATAGCCTAATTAATATCAATAATAAAAGACAATGCGTAAAGAACTCATTGTCTTTTATTATTGATGCTTTCACTTAAGCATCATCTATATTAACTAGCCAAAATTATGTTAATTATCACTTACTGACTTATAGATTTAATTACAAATTTTTTTAATCATAATTTAAGCGAGTATTAGGAGGAGTAATGAGTCAGCCTAAAGTTTCAGTCATAATAACTACTTATAACAGAGCAGATTATCTGAGTTATGCCATAGATTCAGTTTTAAATCAGACATTTCAGGATTTCGAATTAATTATAATTGATGATGGCTCGACTGATGAAACATATGATCTGGTAAACAGATATCAGAACGAAAGAATTAGATACCATTATCAGGAAAATAGAGGCCAAAATCCTGCAAGAAATATAGGAATGGAGCTTGCTAATGGTGAATATATTGCTCATTTGGATTCTGATGACATCTGGGTTTCTACTAAACTGGAAAAGCAAGTAAATATTTTGAGAAACAACCAAAATATTGGCCTTGTATATTGTGGAACGCAATTAATTGATGGGCTAAATAATATTATTGGTACACAGCCAATAATTATTCATAATGGCAATGTTTTAGACAAACTTTTAATGACTAATTTCCTCTATAACGGCTCTTGCGCTATTTTTAGAAAAGATTGCCTTGAAAAAGTCGGTTTTTTTGATGAGTCATTTAAGAGAATGACCGACTGGGAATTCTATTTGAAATTCGCTATATACTACAAATTTTTTGGCATTAATGAATACCTGTTACAATACAGGATTCATAATGAAACCATGAGCAAGGATTTTAACAGCTATAAGACTTATGGCATTAAAATTCTTGAAAAAATCTTTAATCATAAAGACATTGATCCCAAATATCTCAAATTAAAAAATAGAGCTATAGCTTTGAGATACAGATATATGGGAAGAAGATATCTTGAAAATAAACTCAAAGAAGAAGCAAGAGAAGGCTTTTTTGAAGCATTAAAAACTGATCCGACATTGTGTTACCAGAGTGACAGTTTTATTTTACTTATGTCTACCTATCTGCCGCTGAATTTTATTGAGCAGCTAAGAAATATTAAACGAACCTTAAAATCAGCAAAATCATCATGAAAATTTGTATATTAAACTTGAGGAGAAGAAATGGTACCTTTAGTAAGTATTTGTTTACCAAATTACAACTATGAAAAGTTTTTAAGAGAGGCAATAGAAAGTGTTTTAGAGCAAACATACACTAACTTTGAATTAATTATTGGAGATAATGCTTCAACTGACAGCTCAATCCAAATAATCAAAAGCTATAATGACCCAAGAATTAAGTTTTTCCAAAATGAAACAAACATCCCTCTTTATCAAAACATAAATAAGTGTAAAGGGTTGGCAAAAGGGGAATTAATTGGGGTTATTCATTCTGATGATAAATATGAACCTAATTTTCTTGAGGCAGTAGTTAGAACTTATTTGGAAAACCCGACACATAAAGTATTTGTAACCGGTGTTAATAATTGGCACCATGAGAGTAATAAAGTCTTTCCATGGCATCCATATAGCACTGGTGGAATTATTCCCAAGTATGAAGCATTACTTAGATTAATTATTCAAAATAATGCGGGAAATGGTGTTAACGTAGTAATACATAGAGATTGTTTCTCTAAAATGGAAATGTTTACAGAAGATTACAAGTATGCTGCTGACTACGATTTATGGATGAGGCTGGCAGAGAAATACGATTTTGTCTATATCCCACAAATCCTTGCAAACTACAGAATTCACGATTCAAACCTATCCCACAAAGTAAACAAAAACCTGGATATGTTCAAGGAAGGCCTTGAAATAGCTGAACGAAACATTATAAAATCTAAAATAATCCCACAAAAAATAAAAGATGAACTGAATTATCTTTCTTTTACTAACGTAGTCAGTCAGGCATTTAATATAGGAATAAAATACCAATCCGGTCAAACTTCAAGGGAAATGCTAAATTACATCAAGCAAACTAACCTTGATGTAAGATATGAGCCAACCTGGTATCTGGCATACATTTTAAGCTAC
>DNSU01000130.1:17625-17794 GCA_003499585.1 Cyanobacteria bacterium UBA9579
GCATACATTTTAAGCTACTTTATTCAGGAAAAGTTACCGCCAAAAGTTGTAAATTCTGTATATTTACTAGGAAGATTGGTACTCTATCCTCATAAAATGCATATAAGAAATTGTATAGAAAAATTTATCAAAGAAATAACGCCAGTCATAGAATAAAAATTTATAGAAA
>DNSU01000130.1:17889-22164 GCA_003499585.1 Cyanobacteria bacterium UBA9579
TAAGGTCATCGCAGCTTTTTTCTATAAATTTCATATAATGAATCCTGGCATATAGAGTCATTATTGGGTAGTCTTGGTACATTAACATCTTATAATGCTTGAAATATGTTTGGAATGATTGATGACTTATGCTCGTGTATTAACCCCTTGCAAAATTATCAAAAACTGTTAAAGTTTGTATATATAAAATCGTATTTTCCGAAATGAGTATTCTCGTTAATCAAAAAGAACCTTATAATAGGTCATAGTAAAAAAGATAATAAATGCAATAATAAGAGAAAAAGGATAATATGCATAAAATAAAGCTAAAAGGTTTTATCCTTCCAATAATAATATTAATTCTGGGAGTGGTAATTACTTCTGTAACAGCACTAATTCCAATACCTTTAGTAAATACAGAAATTCCTTTATTAATAATTGGAGCGTTTACAGTTTTTTCCTCAATTAATTTCCTGATATTTAAAAAAGCTACTGCTGTTCAAGTCCTGGTATTAGCGGTCATTGCTACTCTATTATTTACTATCATTACCTCTGCATCTTTATTATTTCTTGATATTATCGGAGTTAAAAAAATAGTATTATCATCAAGCATAAATATTAATGTATTTCTTATTATCATAAATTTATTAACAAGTACCCTTTTTATCTCTTCACTTATTAAATTTGAAGAGATAAAAATTACTAAAATTTCAAAAAACACAACAATCCAACATATAGAATCACAACAAAAAACCTACATAAAAGAAGAAGAGCCTGAAATTATCAGTATAACTGAAGAGTTTTCACACGTTGAAAAACAATCTCCACCTATACAAAAAAATGAAGAACCGGAAATAAAAGAAATATTTCCATTGAATCAAGCTGAACCTGTTCAGGAAGAATTTTTTCTTGAAGATGCTTTACCTTCAGAAAATATCACCGCCACATTAGAAAATAAGCAGGAAATATTCATTGAGGAAACTTTTAGCCTGAACCTTCAGGAAGAAAACAACCAGCAATATTCAGAAAATATATTTGATAGCAATTTAGGTGAGCTTCCGGAAATTAGCCTAACTGAAAATTTGACTGAAACTAAGCCGGAAAATGTTCCTGTAAATGGATATGATGCAAGTATATTCGATGATGACGGTTATATTCCTGAAAATATACGTTTAATAGAAAAATCAACTGCTAAAAAGGCTGCAGATACAGCTGGACAAATATCTTCTATAGGCAAATTATTAGTCAATCAAAAGGATATTGAAAATATAATTGAGCTAAACGAATCATCATATTCAGAAAATGATAGTGATAATTCCAATATTATTCCAAAAGAACTGGGAGAAAAATTAAAAGAGAGTCTTAGTCAAATACAGAAAGCTTTTCCTGAAATAAAAAATTCAACTATTTCAAATAAAGCCGGTTTTACTATAGCAAGTTTAATAAATAACACCAGTACAGAACAAACTGTCGGCGCTCTGGCTTCAGGTGCCTTTATGGCGCTACAAAATTATCTTTCACGCTTAAGTGTCGGCCAGACTACAAAAATTTTCTTTGAAACTGAAACAAACATCCATATATTAACTAAGATAGAAAATCTTATTTTCTACTTCAACTGTAGCAAACAATTTGAGCCAGTCATATACTCATTATTAAGAGATACCATTGACCAAAATGTATTCTCAAATCAGGATTTATCTGTTATCAAAAATGTAAAAGGGATAATTGAAGCTGCAATAACTGATAAAGACGGCAATCTGACAGGATCAATCAACTCTGAGAATCCACAAAAATTAGCTTCAATCTCTTCAGCCATATTTGAAAATCTGAAAGTATTTATTTCAAATATAGAACCTGCCAAATTAAGCAAAATGATTATATTTTCTAATGAGAAAATACTGACCATAAAAAAATATAATGATGCCATAGCCTCACTAATAACAACAATTGAGGGTCCTATAACCCTCTCTGAAAAAATTACTAAAATAGAAGAGTTAATTAATTAAGGAATATATGTATGTCTGTTATAAGAAATAATTTGTATGATATTTTGTTGGAAACAGGTATTATAACAGAAGATCAGCTAAAAAAAGCAACAATTGAAAAAGAGAGATCTAATAAATCGCTAATTCAAGTAATTTGTGATCTTAACTTTGCTACTAAGGAAAATCTCTATTCTCAACTAAAAACAGCTCTTGAACTCCAATATGGAGTAAATTTCATATTATTATCAGAAATAGAAGTTGACTTGGAACTGCTGGGTATTTTCCCTGAAGAATTAATTTCCAATAATAAAATAATACCAATTAAACGAAGTGGAAATGTTTTCACTTTTGCTATGGTAGATCCTGACAATTTAAGCGCTGAAAAAGAAATTAGGTATAGATTAAGCGATATTAAAGACCTGAAAATTAAGAAAGCTGTTATTCTGGAAGATGACTTCAATATATTTTTCGAAAAACATTTTCCTAAAAAAGAAGAAGCTTCAGAAGTCATTGAACAAAATACAGATGAATTGCTCACATCACTCGGTGTTGATCTTATAGAGTCACAAATAGACGATTTTGATATTGCGGATTTAAGTGATTCCGCTCAAGAAGCCCCAATAATCCAGCTTGCAAACAGTATTCTTGGCGTTGCAATAAAAAGAGGGGTAAGTGATATACATATAGAACCCCGTGAGAAGTATCTTGTAGTCAGATACAGGCTTGACGGTGTTTTAAGCACTTACAAAAAATTACCTAAAAAGATACAAAATGCCATTATTTCAAGATACAAAATCATGGCTGAGCTTGATATTTCTGAAAGAAGACTACCTCAGGATGGTAGAATTCGCGTAAAAATGACGAATAAATTTATTGACTTCAGGATGTCAACTCTACCAGGTAAATTTGGCGAAAAAATTGTAATGAGAATTCTTGACAAATCCAATATATCCTTTGGGTTGGATCAGCTTATTACAAATCAGGAAACCTTGAAAACCGTTAGAGAAATGATAACTCGCCCATTTGGAATAATATTCGTAACTGGTCCAACTGGTAGCGGTAAAACTACAACTCTATACAGTGCTTTAAGTGAGAGAAACACTCCTGAGGTAAATATATCAACCGCAGAAGACCCTATTGAATATGACCTTGATGGAATTACACAATCAGAAGTAAATAAATCTATAGGAATGGATTTTGCCAAAATATTAAAAGCTTTCCTAAGACAGGATCCAGATATTATGCTTGTGGGTGAAACAAGGGATAAAGAAACAGCAAAAATAGCAGTTGAAGCTGCACTTACAGGCCATCTTGTATTCACTACACTGCATACAAATGATGCACCAAGTTCTATTATAAGACTTCAGGAAATGGGCATAGAACCGTTCTTAATATCCAGTACAATTATAGGAATAGTTGCTCAAAGACTTCTAAGAAAACTTTGCCCTCACTGTAAAGAGGCCTATACTCCTGATGTGCAGACCCTTGATTTTCTTGGAGTAGGCATGCTTGAAAATAAAACATATTATAAAGGAAAAGGTTGCGATAAGTGTAATGATACAGGATATAAAGGCCGTATCGGTGCTTACGAAGTAATGAAAGTCAATGATGAAATAAAAGACTTAATAGCAAAAGGTGCAAATACCTCTATTATTAAGTTTGCAGCTCAACAATCCGGCATGAAATCTCTAATGGAATATAGCTTAGAGCTCGCCAGAGAAGGTGTAACAACATTGGAAGAGGTTGTTAGAGTTACATTATCATCAGATGGCATGTCAAGTGTTTGTCCAGGTTGTGGTAGACCTGTCGGAGATGAATTTTATAAATGTCCATTCTGCCAGTATGAACTGAAAACAGTTTGTCCAAGATGTAAAGTTATTACACAGGAAGGATGGATATCCTGCGCAAAATGTGGTTTAAAGTTACTGGACTATAAGGCTGATACTACTTGTAACAATTGTAATGGTGAAGTATCATTAGAAATGTATGAATGCCCATGGTGTTGTCAGCCAATTTCAGCAAATAATGTGTAATTAATGATTGAGGAATAATATTATGTCATTAGATGATTTACTAAGAGTTGTATTTCAAAAAGGCGGAAGTGACTTGCATTTATCAGTTGGTTTACCTCCAATTATAAGAATTGATGGTAAATTAATCAGGACGGATCATCCTCCTCTGACTAAAGAAGAGGTTAATAGGCTAATATTTGGCATGTTAACCAATGAACAAAGAAGAAATCTGGAACAAACCTGGGAACTGGACTGTAGCTATGGAGTGCAGGATATAGGTCGTTTCAGGGTTAACATAT
>DNSU01000130.1:22227-24627 GCA_003499585.1 Cyanobacteria bacterium UBA9579
TTTCAGGGTTAACATATATAAAGAAAAAGGCAATTATGGAGCTGCACTGCGTTCTATTGCTACTAATGTGCCCTCATTTGAGGATCTAGGACTTCCTGATATTGTTAGAGAAGCCGCAGAAAGACCCAGAGGTTTAATCCTTGTAACGGGGCCTACAGGAAGCGGTAAATCTACAACTCTGGCTTCAATGATAGACTATATAAACTGCAATAGATCTGAACACATTATTACTATTGAAGATCCTATAGAATATATTCATCCGTCAAAAAGGAGCGTTGTTCACCAAAGAGAGTTAGGGCAGGATACAAGAAGCTTTAATAATGCATTAAGGGCTGCTCTACGTGAAGACCCTGATATAATTCTGGTTGGTGAGATGAGAGACCTTGAAACTATACAGCTTGCACTAACAGCTGCTGAGACCGGTCACCTTGTAATGGGCACATTGCACACATCCTCAGCGAGCCAAACAGTTGACCGTATAGTTGATGTATTTACAGCTGATCAGCAACAGCAAATTAGAATCCAGTTATCAAACAGCTTAATTGCTGTATTCAGTCAAACACTGGTATCAAAAGTAATGCCGGATGGTCAGAAAAAAGGCAGGATCCTAGCTCAGGAAATCATGGTTGTAACACCTGCTATTTCAAACTTAATCCGTGAAGGTAAAACTGCTCAAATATACTCCGCAATTCAAACTGGCGGACTTCATAAAATGCAGACCCTGGAAGCATCGCTTAAAGGTTTATATGAAAGAAATATTATTACTCAAGAAGATGCTTTAGCTAAGACAAGCAGACCTGAAGATCTAAAACGTATGATTACAGGTATGGTTCCTACTAATTAGAGTTGAAAATAAACTAACATTAGAAATATCTAGTGTTAGTTTATTATTATCATAAATATATCCTAACATTAAATAAACAAGGAGTATTTTATGCCTCAGTTTAAATACAAAGCAAGAGATGGACAGGGTGCATTGCACAAAAATACTATAATATCAGATAACGAAGCCCTAGCTAGAACTATGCTGGCTGAAAAAGGCCTGTGGGTAATAGAAATTTCAAGTGCTGAAGAAAAGAAAAAAACTTTACTTGATTTTGAACTCGATACTTTCATGGCGGGGTTTGGTGGTGTTGGGCTAAAAGATCTCGTTGTTTTTTGCAGACAATTCTCTGTACTGGTTAATTCAGGCGTAGCAATGATGAAAACTCTTACAATCTTATCTGATCAAGCAGAAAACCCCAAATTTGCCAAAATCCTAAAAGATGTAAAAAACGAAGTAGAACGTGGTATGAGCTTGTCTGACTCTTTTGCTAAACACGTAAACGTATTCGATAGCCTGTTTATAAATATGATTAAGGCTGGAGAAACCGGTGGTGTATTGGATGATGTATTGAACCGTCTTGCAAAATTTCTGGAAGACAGAGCAAGGCTTACTAATAAAATAAAATCAGCAATGACTTACCCAACAGTCGTTACTGTACTTGCGACTATAATATTTTTTGTAATGTTAACTGTTATTCTTCCTAAATTTTCTGAAATATTCTCAAAACTTGGTAGTGAACTACCTGCTTATACTCAAACCTTGATTAATATCAGTAATGTACTAAGATCGCCATGGTTATTACTGCTTATCTTTATAATAGGCTGTATTATATATGGATTTAAGAAAATATATTCTATTGAAAAAGGCAAATACATTATAGATAAATTATGCCTGAAACTGCCGGTATTCGGGCCCTTAGTGCAAAAAGTTGCAGTAGCACGTTTTACAAGAACACTTGGTACTCTTGTTAAAAGTGGTGTTCCAATACTAGTTTCGCTTGAAATTGTAGAAGAAGCAGCAGGAAATGCTGTTTTAGCAAGGGCTGTAAAAGATATTCGTGAAGAAGTAAAACAAGGCGGCACAATTAACGGTCCTTTAGAAAAATCAAAAGTTTTTCCACCTATGGTCATCTCAATGATTGCAGTAGGTGAAGAAACCGGAGAACTGGATTCAATGTTATCCAAAATTGCAGACTTCTATGACCAGGAAGTAGAAGCGGCCGTTGAAGCACTAACATCACTCCTGGAACCTTTAATGATGGTATTTTTGGGAGGTATGGTAGGAGCTATTATTGTTGGTATGTATTTACCAATGTTCAAAATGTTTGAAGCCGTAAAATAATATTAATAAGGAGCAGATGAATATCTGCTCCTTATTATTGGAATATTTATTTAGTAGATTTTTCAACAAACATTAAAACCATGAAGATAAGGCAATTTTCATGATTATAATGTTTTTATATATACATAACATATTAAATATATAACGGCATATTAAGGAGGATAAAATATGTCAAGAATAGAGCTATTGATGAAAGAGTTAGATTTAAGGCCAGATACGATAGAAAAAACTAT
>DNSU01000088.1:0-1830 GCA_003499585.1 Cyanobacteria bacterium UBA9579
AAAGGCGTACTGTTTGAACTCTGGAACGAGCCAAACAGTACTACATTCTGGAAACCTATTCAAAATTCCACAGAATATGCTGATTTTGTAAAAGCTGTTGTACCAGCAATCAGGCAGGGCGATCCAAATGCTTCAATCATTGGACCTGCACTATCCTGGGCTGATCCAAACTGGCATGAAAGCGTATTTAGTAAAGGTATATTGCCGCTGATTGATGCTGTAAGTATCCATCCATACGACAAAAACCAGTTACCAGAACGATGGTTGAATACTTATCCTTACAACCACACAAAAATGCGTGAACTCATACAAAAATACAATCCTAATAACCCTAACATGCCAATTATAGCAAGTGAATGGGGTTATTCAGTAACCCATCCGTTTGTAAATGGAAATCAGCAAGCTCAAGCTAATTATGCTGCAAGGACTCAGTTAATCAATATGAGCCTTGGAATACCACTTACAGTCTGGTTTGATTTTAAAAACCACGACACAGGTACTTCAGAAGAGAGTAATTATGGCTTAGTAACATCTAGTAATGTTAAAAAGCCATCATATAATGCCATGCAGCAACTTACTCAGGCCTTAAATGGATTACAATTTATAAAAAGACAGTCATCATCTTCCAGTGATTATTTGATGGAATTTTCTAATGGAAGTAAGACAATAGTTGCAGCATGGACAACAGGAAGTACCCATAATGTTACTATTGGTGGGCAGTCAGTAAGTATTTCTCAGACACCAAGATATATACAGGTCTCAGGAGGCACTAACCCTGTAGCTACAGCTCCAAATGTTCCTTCAGCGCTAGGAGTAACAAGCGTAACAAAAGGTGCAACAACTGGAAGTTATTATATCAATCTTGCTTGGACAGATAATTCTAGCAACGAAACTGGATTTTTAGTCCAGCAATCAATTAATTCAACAAGTAATTTCCAGACACTAGCCAGTATTGGAGCAAACACAACTACATATGCTTCAAATATCGGAGCAACTCCAAATCCGGGTGATTTCTATTACTATAGAGTCATTGCAGTTAGTGGTACAACTCAATCTCAACCATCTAACGTAACAAATACTCAAATGGGAACTCCTAATGCTCCGAGTAATTTAACAATTAATCAAACTAAAACTTCCTCCGGAAATTACATTGTAACTTTAAACTGGAGTGATAATTCAGGTATCGAAACCGGACACAGAATATACCAATCCAACAGTGCTACAACAGGATTTCAGGAAGTTAAAACAGTTGGTGAGAATCAATCAAGTACAACTATAGATTTAGGAACTAACCCAGCAGCAGGTACATATTACTATCAGGTAACTGCTTATGCAGCTATGGGGGAATCTACACCAACAAATACAGTAAACACTCAAATCTCTGCACCTGTAGTGCCAGTTCCGACTGCTCCATCCAATATGTCCGTTGACAGAGTTACAGTAGGAGCAACTTCAGGTCAAGTATATGTGTATGTTAGCTGGCAGGATAATTCAAATAATGAAACAGGATTTGAATTATATCAGTCAATTAACTCAACTGATAACTTCCAGCGTATTAAAACACCTAGTGCTAATACCACTACATATGGTATTAATTTAGGTAAAAATCCAGCATCTGGAACATATTATTACAAAATTGCTGCAGTTAACAACTATGGTAAATCGCAAGATTCCAACATAGCAAATACTCAAATTGGACAGGTGTCCCCACCACCTCCAGCTCCTCAGCCAATTCCTACCGCTCCATCAAGCCTAACATCTCTGGTAGGTAAAGATATTACTGGAAATAATGCTGTAATATTAAACTGGCAGGATAATTCAAATGATGAG
>DNSU01000088.1:1890-2572 GCA_003499585.1 Cyanobacteria bacterium UBA9579
GGCAGGATAATTCAAATGATGAGGATGGATTTAATATCTATGTATCAAGTTCTGCTACAAGTGGATTCAATAAACTTGCTACTTTAGCAGCAAATCAAAACATAGTAGTCCATATTCTTAATTCATTATCCAATAACACAACACTTTATTACCTGATTAAAGCATTTAATTCAAGTGGTGAATCAGGTTCAACGAATACAACCTCTGTAAATATTCAATAATTACCCAGAACATAAAAAAGAGCCCTCAACCGAGGGTTCTTTTGACATATAGATCATTCTTGATAACCTTCATCTAATAGAACTCTTATATCTGTAGATTTTAATTTTTGCAACATAGATTCAGGCAGGCATTCTTTATATAAATAAGCTAATCTAGCTTTTAATGATTTAGTCTTAGTAAGATTGTAATTTAGAGAGAAATCATTTGTCCATTGGAGTTTGTAAGGATCATCACCTCTTAGAAAATCAATAATAGTAATATCATTCTCAAAAGCATATTTAATAAATTCGATCATTAGAAGTTTTGTTGGTGAATACTTTTCATAATCAGGATCAATAGTACCGTTCCAGAATGAGATTGAATTATAGTTTTGTAAGACCATATCATATGCTATAGGAATATCATTGCATTTTAGATAAACAATCATTTTTGAGCCAGAATCACCATTACAAAAGTAATC
>DNSU01000088.1:2626-6127 GCA_003499585.1 Cyanobacteria bacterium UBA9579
AATCACCATTACAAAAGTAATCTTTAATGAAGTTTGCTTTTTCTTTCTCTATAAAATAGCAAAATCTATCATTTACACCTTTTTCGATAAGGTCTTTTTGTCTTTTTATATTCATATTGGCAATAATCTCAATATCTTTTTCAGTAATATCCTTTTTAAATACGTACTCAACCTTGTCAAAGTCTCTTTCTATTTTATTTTGAATACGTCTTATATCCTTTTTCAGGTTTTTACTCAGGTTATTAATATAATCATCTGCTGATTTAAATTCTGCCAGATTAATTTTGTGACACTCCCTATATGATTTGAATTTAAGATTTAATGATTTTGAATATTTTTCCCACAAGTCAATATTAGTATAATTGGAGTTTATCTGCCCAAGTCCCAAATAATCATAAGAGATATTATTCAATGAATGACCCAATAGTGAAGTAAATATTGATTCCCTGTTACTATCTTGTTGTATTAGAAAATCAAGATAATCAGAAAGATCACCCCCAAGAAAACATAATTTGGTGAATTTTAGATATTTAAAGACGCTCATATGTTTTAAATACAAAGGAGCAATGCCAACTACCTTATTATTAAGTCTGGCAACAATGATTTGCAGTTTATCTGATTTTTTATGATGTTTCCACCAACTGTAGGCCCAATTAAAGTTATTTACTGTGATTAAACCGCTGGATAATCTATTCCAGTCATCTTTTAGTTTTAAGAATTCCTGTTCATTATCAATTATCTTAATATTCATAATATAAACTCCTAAAGGTCGATTTTATAATTTTCATCTGCGATAAATCTTGCATCAGCAGAATATGGTTTAGTTAATAGAGATTCAGGTAAAAATTTTCTGCTTAAAAATACCAGTTTAGCTTTTAATGATTTATTAGTTGTTAAGTTATAAATTTGAGAAGATTCATTTGTCCAATCTGCTTTATAAGGTTCATTGCCTTCCATAAAATCAAAAATCTTATATTGTTTTTCAAAAGCATGCTTAATTATTTCGTTTGTAAGCATCTTTTTAGGTGCATATTTTTCATAATCAGGATCAAAAGTCCCATTCCAGTATGACCATGTATCTTTAGACAGTATGGATAACGAATATGCAATTGGAGCATCATTATTATTCATATAAATAAGCATTTTTTTATCAGATGAATTTGAGCAAAAATAATCTGTAATGAAATTTTTCTTATTTTCATCAATGAAATAGCAACTACGACAAAGATCACCTTTATTATAGAGATATCTTTGCCTTTTTAGATTGATATTAGCAACAATTTTAATATCTTCTTTAGTTATATCCTTCTTAAACACATAATTTAATTTTAAGTTGTCATTTTTAATTTTATTATTAGCATATCTGATACTTTTTCGATGATTTTTGCTCAAGTATTCAAAGTAGTGTTCATAGGAATTAAACTTAGAAAGTCTTATTTTACGACTTTCTACAGTATATTCAAAGTTTAAACCATATTGTCCGGCATACTTTTGCCATAAACTAAAATTCGGGCAGCAGGAATTAATCTGGTTAAATTCCGCTAAATCAAATTTTAAATACTCAAAAATATGATTTAACAATGATTTAAAAACTATTTCCTTCTGTTCACCTTCCTGTATAAAAAAATCGATATTATCAGAAAGTCTGCCACCAAGAAAAGTAAGCTTTCTTATGGGAATAAGTTTTAATGCTGTAGAATTGTTAATGTATAAAGGTGCAATTCCAAGAATTTTATTATCTTTCTGGGCGACCAATATCTGTAATTCGTTATTATCTTTATTATTCATCCACCAACTGTAAATCCAGTCAAACTCGTTAGTAGAACAAATAGCAAGTGTATTCCAATCTGCCCTTAGCTTTTCAAATTCTCTTTCACCATTAATATGCTTAATTATCATAACTCCCCCATAGTCTTTTTATAATATTTAATTCTGGATTTCTTGGTTTAATGATGTTTTTACACTTGCAGATCTAAATTTGTCCACAAGGGGACCAAGTAAGCCGAATTTCAACATATAAGCAAGTTCTGCTCTAAAATTCTTCTTAGACAATATATAATTGAGATTAATTTCATTTGTCCATTGCAGTTTAAAAGGATCACTGCCTCTCATAAAGTCAAAATATTTGTAATTATTCTCAAATGAGTATTTGATCAGCTCATTAAACAAAAGTTTGGAAGGTGAATAAACCTCATAATCCGTATCAAATCCACCATTCCAATAACACATGCCTTCTTGATTAACAACAAGCAAATTATAGGCAATAACCTTCCCATCACATTTTAAATATGCAAGCAATTTTGAGAATGAAGAGCCATTACAGAAATAATCACTTATAAACTCTCGTTCTTGTCGTTTTGTAAAATAACAAAATCTATCTTCATTCCCTTTTTCTATAAGAAATTTTTGCCGTTTTATATTTAAATCTGCAATTATATCTATATCTTTTTCTGTTATGTCTTTAAGAAAGACATACTCAACAGTATTAAACTCTTTTTTAACTTTATTTTGCTTTTGTTTCAAGCTTTTTTTGTGGTTTTTGCTTAATTGATCAAAGTATTCTTCATAGGATTTAAATTTTGTCAGCCTTAAGTTGTGGCATTTGCTGAAAATTCCATAATCAACAAATTTTAATCTCAGTTCTCTTGCATATTTTTGCCATAAATCAAAATTTGGATAATTAGAATTAATTTGTTTTAGCTCCAATATATCAAAGGAAAGCTCGTGTAATAAGTGGTTTAAAAGAGCTATAAATACTTTTTCTCTATTTTCATCTTGTTGAATCAAAAAATCCAGATAATCTGAAATCTGTCCACCCAAAAAAGATACTTTTTTAAACGATAACAACTTAAAAGCATTAATATATTTAATGTATAATGGAGCAATTCCTAATATTATTCCATCTTTTTCAGCAACCAGAATATTTAAATCATTATTTTTCTGAAAATGCCTCCACCATATATATATCCAATCAAATTTATTAAAGCTCTGCAGTCCTTGTGCAAGTCTATCCCAATCAGGTTTTAAAGCCAGAAAATCCTTGTCACTTTTAACAATTCTGATATTCATATCCCTCTCCTCATACTTGATTTTGTTCAAGAATACTTGTATTAGAATTTAAATATCCTTGAAAAGAATATTTAATGGTCAGAAAAGCAATATTAAGAGGACTATATTATATAGTCCTCTTAATATTTATATATATCAGTTTATCTAACAGAATGATTTCAATTTATTGTAAAAAAAATGTAATAAATAAAATTTATATGACAATAAACTAAAATGTAAATACTTTATATATATACATAATGTGTACTAACATATGTAATTTGAGATAAAAATTTAGAGGAGTGCAAAATGCATAGGGATTTAAAAGAAAAGCCTAAACTATCCAGTACGATTAAGCTATTAAATAGCAATAAGAATGCCTATGATAGTGGTGGAAACGGCAAATTCGACACTAACGGAAACGGCAAATATGATATGAACGGTAACGGAAAG
>DNSU01000088.1:6262-6848 GCA_003499585.1 Cyanobacteria bacterium UBA9579
AATCAGACTTTCTGCTTTAAGAGGATTTATTAAGAGTTAGAGTTAAATACAAAGGAGAGACATATGGCAGCTATTAATCCAGTAGACCTTCAAAAAAAATTAGCTTTGGTTGCTACACCTACAAATAATACAGCTCAAGCTCAAGCCCCAGCAGGCGGCGTATTTGGTGGAGAATTCAAAACCAGAAAAGAGGGTGGTGTAGAGCAAAATACTCAAGTATTTAACAGTTTAGATCCACAAGCTCAAGAAATTGTTAAAAATGTGATTGGCGATAAAGCAGGGGCAAGTCCGGATAAAATAGCTGCAGCACTCAAAGCAGGTGGATATGAAGCAAATGTTGGTGGTGCAAAAGGTAGTGGCACTGAAAAATATTTAGAAATAACTGGAAAAGATGGAAATAAATATAGAATATGGGATATCGGCGGTGATAACGCTATCGGTACACAGGATATTAAATTCAATGGAGCATTAGGTGATTTCAAAAACGAACTTAAAGCTACAGTTCCTACTAACGGTGCAGCAACACATACAGCAGGTGCAGCCCCAGCTAATGCAGTAGCTCCATTAAATGCAACTGCTCCAACAG
>DNSU01000088.1:6920-7154 GCA_003499585.1 Cyanobacteria bacterium UBA9579
AACTGCTCCAACAGAAGATACCAAAGAAGCAAAAAAAGAAGATAAACAACAAAAAGCAGACGTGGTTGATTTAGCTGAAGCAAGAAAGCTATTAAGAGCCAGATTAGAAGCAATGGGATACAATAAACAAGAAATAGAAGCTAAATTAGATCAACTATTAAAGTACAATACAAATGTAACTGAAAGAAAAGAAGTTCTTCAGTTGATATAAGAACTCTAAATACTAAAAGTAGC
>DNSU01000088.1:7250-11695 GCA_003499585.1 Cyanobacteria bacterium UBA9579
GTAGCCGCTACTTTTTTGCACAAAAACCATTATAAATATTTTATTCACTATAAGTCTAATGAATTTTTAAAAAAATCATTTATTATGATCAATGAACAGTTGTAATGAAAATCAGGAGAAAAGTTATGTTTACCTATATAAATTATGTAAAATACCTGACTTTTCCTGCCCAAAAAAGTTCACTTATAGATCGGGCTAATGAACTTCATTTGCCGGCAGAATTCATTCATGAACTGGATAAATTGCCGGATCACATATACAATTCTACAGAAGAATTGCTAAATGAATATGAATTATACAAGTAATGCACTATAAATTCAGATTTAAATTCTTAACTTTACAGCATTCTTTCAAGCATATCCAGTCTGTTAGTTTTTGGATCAAGCCTTATTGACCTGTACAGTTCTGCAATATTACGGTAAAGGTATAGATGCGGCGGAGTAATCCCATAGCCCTGTATCTGGATATTAAAGTTATTATACACGGGTAAAAGTCTATGATCATCCGTTAAAATACCTTGTAAGCATCTTTGGCTATACTCATATACCTCATCTTTTGTTAAATCTCGTCCTCTTAATAGTCGTGAAGCTATATTATAACCAATCATTGAAGCTGATATTTCTTCTTCAAGAGAAGATGTATCCTGTTTTGCAAAAGTCGAGCTTACAGCATGGCAAAATTCATGGATAAATACGTGAAAAGCAAAAATCCTTTGATCTGCTGATAAATTAGGATTTCTAAATGCAAGAATATAATCCTCACCTATATTTACAAGAATATCCCTTTGAGATCCTGTATTCCAGGAATATATCGGAATTAAACCCAAAAGTGCGACTGACTGCTTATATTCTTTTGTCTGAACTTTTGAGTTGGTGTCTTGAACGCCCTGAGTTATTTTTATAGGTATTTTATTGTTTATCATCGTTTTTAAAAGCTTTTGCCCATCTGGGTCACTCCAAATCATATCTAAAATTTCGTCACACCTGATTAATGAAATATACTTCACTCCACTATCAAGCTTAACTAATTCATAAACTTCTTTTGGAGCTTTTTGTAAAGCTTTTACATCGTTTACTGCTCTGGTTAGCTCGTTATCATTTTTTATTCTTTGAGCAATTTGCATATTATGTATTATTTGATGATCATTTGGCTTTAGTTTCATAGCTTTTTCGTAATTCATTAGGGCTAAATCAAATTTATTATTATTGGTATATACATCAGCAAGAGCTTTATAGAAATCACCATTCATAGGATCCAAACTAATTGCTTTATTATAACTTTTTATTGCAAGATCAGGCTGAGCATTATAAGAATAAGCAAGGCCTAAATTGGAATAAGCCTGAGCATCTCTTGGATCAATATTGATTACATTATTATAAGCTTGTATAGCTGAATTAAAATCCTTATGGCTATAATAATTATTGCCAAGATCAAAATAAGCAGCGCACAAATTACGCTTTGCATTGTTAAGTTCTGGATTTAAGCTAAGTGATTTTTTATAGTTTTCTATAGCTATTAGTGTTTGACCTGTTCTATCATACGTAACAGCAAGATTATAATAAGCGCTTGCATCCTCAGCATTATACTTAATAGCCTGCTTATAATTTTGTATAGCAAGATCATATTGGCCTTGCTGGGAATATTTGTTTGCCAGATCGTGATAGGCAATTCCAAGATTATAACGAGCACCGGTAAATCCGGAGTATAAATTAAGCGCTTTATTATAATTCTGAATAGCCAGAGTTATTTGACCCTTCTCATGACAGCTTATACCTTTATTATAGTAGTCTATCGCTTCATTACTCTGGGAGTGAGCAGATGAAGGGGTAAAGCCAAATAATATCAGGGTAAAAATCAATGAAATAAGAATTTTACTAATATTCATACATTCTAAAGCTTTTTTAATCTAAATAAAATCATTAATCTGATTTTAATTTAAAATTTTGAATACGTATAGTCCACTTAGCCAAGGTAAAGATGACTAGTTTTAAATATAAAAACTCTGTACCCATAAAGGCAGTCACTATAATCAAGCTGACAAATATAATAATAGTATAAAGTTAATAGCTTGATTAAACTGCTTTATGACTTAAATATGACTGATAAAAAAGAATATAAAGAATCCATAGACAACGAGAGGCTTGAACTGTTAATTGAAATAGATTCAATTATGGACAAGCCATTGATTATCCTGGCATTTATTTGGCTGGGAATTACAATTATGGACTTCACCACTGGATTAACCAACCAGCTCCTAATACTTAATTATGCAATCTGGGTAATATTTATACTGGACTTTCTTATTGGGTTAATTATTGCCCCAATTAAGTCAGATTACCTTAAATCTAACTGGATAATTGGATTATCTGTTATTTTACCTGCATTTGGAATATTGCGATTATTTAGAGTAGCTAGATTACTAAGATTTTCACGTTTTATACGGTCTGTTAATCTTTTAAGATTACTGGCATCAATGAGACGAGGGATAAGCGCACTTAAAAACATACTAAAAAGCCATGGTCTTGGTTATATTATAACCATAACAATTATTTTAATTTTTACGGGAGCTGCTGGAATGGCTTACTTTGAAAGCCCTGAGGCAGTTAATCAAGCAGGGTATCCAAATGCAACTGGACTAGCCTCATATTGGGATGCACTATGGTGGACTGCCATGATAATGACTACTATGGGGTCACAGTACTGGCCAGTAACAGTCGAAGGACGAATTCTTGGCTTCCTACTGGCGTTATATGCATTTACATTCTTTGGCTACATCGCTGCAAATATAGCAAGTAACTTTATTAAGCCTATTAAATAAATATAATAGATGATTAAACTATTCCAATTTATAGGCTAATTCTATAAAAAGAATGGACGCTAGTTGCGTCCATTGCCTCATTTCAAATCAGATTATGCAAAATATGCACTTACTGAGTTCCACACATTTCTCAGTTCTGAGATATTGATGATAGTTGACTTGCTATCGTTTACTCTGCTATCTAAACTGCTTTTTCTGATCTTTCCACTGATTTTAATCTGACTTTTTAATAATGATTCTTCGATATTATGAATACGATTATTAAAGCCTTTATTTATTATGCTGTCTTTTTCACCAATACAATATATATCATTATTGTTGCCTACAACTACTATATTTTCATCGTTAACTACTAATACTTCAGCATTATTACCTTTAATAATATGTACTTTTTTATTATTTATAGTCTCTTCATAGCATTTTACGTCTGTAGAATAAACTGGAAATCTTATAACAACACCAGAAGAAAAGGTTTTGATTACATACTGACTACTTTTTTCAACTTTTATTTCAGATGATTGAATCTCATCCTTTTTAGAGCTGTATTGTAGTAATTGCAGATGGCTCATACTCAACCCTTTATATTTTGCTTTACCTATTACTTGCTATACATTGCCCTTGCTTATATATATAATATATACTATTAAAATAATTAATTAATCACAATATAGTGTGATTTCATTAGTTCTTTAAGGGTGAGATATTTTTATCACCCTTAAGAGTTATTATCATCCTAAACGTATTCATAAAAAAAGCTTTTTAAAAAGTTTTTTATGAATTACAATATTTTTCCGCCAATGATTAGCCAAATATTTTAATTAACCATTGCATGTACAGCTATATCATTGCCACTATCTTTAGCAGGAACAACTGTACTTGATTTTACAATTAATCTATAGCGATCATAATAGCGATAATTGCTCTTATTGTTTCCGGTTGCATCTAGATTTGGCCCTACATTCCCATTAACATCCACAAGAATCACGCAATTAGCCTTAGAAGGATCTACAGAATTATTACTTCCACAAGAACCAGTTGATCTTTCTATTGTAAACCTTGTGCTTTGGTCCTGACCGTTGGATACTGAAAAATGAGGATTTGAGTCACTAAGATTTTGGTCTATAACATTTAAGTTATTTATAAATAATTTAGCTAATGCAGCTTTATTCCCGTTACATTCTGAACAATCAGAAGCACTGACACCTTGCTGAGCTATATTCATTACTAAAGCTTGATTTAATGACGCTACAGCTCTTTTAAGGTAAAACTTATGCTTATTTTCATTAGTTGCTTCTTCAACTTCAGAAATGTTAGCTTTATCTATTTTTTCTTTCTGTTTCTTTGAACTATCTATCTTTGGGGCAGGAATAAGTAATGGACTTGCTGATTTATAATTTTCTATGAATTTAATCTCATTTTTATCGAGTTTTTTAATTAAATTATCTTCTTCTTTTTTCAATAAAGATTTTTCTTTTAAGTACTTGTTGTATTCTCCTCGATTTAAATTGATAATTCCTGATAATTGAGCTTTTTCAAATCTGGTAAGCCCGGGATCAATTAATATTTTGTTAATTAATCCTTCTCTTTTAGCATTTAATTCATAATTAACTCGAATTGCTAGATAGGT
>DNSU01000192.1 GCA_003499585.1 Cyanobacteria bacterium UBA9579
TTTATAATAAATAAAGCTCGACTGCATGTCGAGCTTCTATAAAACATTATAAATTTACTTATAAATATCACAAACATACTTTTTAAAAACTCACATATTTTCGATTTTATAACTTACTGCTTTTATAGCAACTCTAGTATAGTAATTAAAGCCAATTATACTTTTTCATTTTTTAGATAACATATTTATGCTAAACTTAACTTAGTTCTAAATAGAAATAACCGGAGGTATAAATGTTAGCATTTTTTCAGGCAGTACAAATAATTTCAGGTGTATTACTTATATTATTAATCCTTCTTCACTCACCAAAAGGGGCAGGATTAGCAGCTATTGGAGATGCCGCACAGCTGTTTTCCAGCCAAAGAAGTGTTGAGTCAGGATTAAATAAAATTACCGCAATTATTTCAGTTATATTTATCGTTACATCTATTTTACTAGGCTTTAATATCGTAGGATAAGCTCTCTAAGGTGATTCTGCCAAATGAAAAGATAAAATTAAAGCCCTCTGTTTTACCAGAGGGCTTTATAGTGTGTAACGTAAAGAGTATCAAATTAGGATTTAGAATATTCTGCATCGATTACATCTTCATCTGAAGAATCCTGTGATTGTGAACCTTCTGCATTTTCAGCACCAGCCTGCTGCTCTGCGCCAGCTTGCTGATAAGCGGCTGAAGAGATTGCAAACATTGTTTGCTGAATTTCTTCTGATAGAGTTTTAATTCTATCAATCGGTGCATCTGCTTTAAGTTCTTTATCCAGTACTTCTTTTTGCTCATTAAGCTTGGTTTTGTCTTCATCAGAAATTTTGCCTTCAAGGTCTTTTACTAATCTCTCTGCAGCGTGAACTAAGCTGTTTGCGTTATTTCTGATTTCAACTTCTTCTTTTTTCTTCTGGTCTTCAGCTGAATTTGCTTCAGCTTCATGCACCATTTTATCGATTTCATCTTTATTAAGATTTGAAGTACCTGTAATGGTAATCTTTTGTTCTTTATTAGTTGCCTTATCTTTAGCGCTGACGTTTACAATACCGTTTGCGTCAATATCAAAGGTAACTTCAATTTGAGGAAGTCCTCTTGGAGCCGGTGGAATACCATCCAGCCTGAACATGCCAAGTGATTTATTATCACGGCCCATTGGTCTTTCACCCTGTAGCACGTGAACATCAACTGCAGTCTGGTGATCATCTGCTGTAGAGAACACCTGACTCTTACTTACAGGAATTGTAGTATTTCTTGGCACTAATGGAGTCATAACTCCACCAAGTGTTTCAATTCCCAATGTTAATGGAGTAACATCAAGAAGCACAATGTCTTTAATCTCACCGGCAAGAATACTTGCCTGAATTGCAGCACCTACTGCTACTACTTCATCAGGGTTTACACTCTGGTTAGGGTCTTTTCCTGTTAAATCCTTAACCATTTTTTGAACTGCTGGGATTCTTGTTGAACCACCAACTAAAACCACTTCCTGAATTTCACTTGGAGCTAATTTTGCATCTGCAATAGCTTGCTCTACAGGCTTTCTGCATCTTGTTAAGAGGTCATGGCTTAGCTCTTCAAACTTTGCTCTGGTTAATGACATCTCAAGATGCTTAGGTCCATTTGCATCAGCTGTTATAAACGGTAAGCTGATATTAGTTTCTATAACAGATGAAAGCTCACATTTAGCTTTTTCTGCTGCTTCTTTTAATCTCTGCATTGCCTGTTTATCATTTTTAAGGTCAATACCTTCTTGCTTTTTGAACTCATCAGATAACCAGTTAATTATTTTTTCATCAAAGTCATCTCCGCCAAGGACTGTATCACCACTTGTAGAGAGAACTTCAAATACACCATCGCCTACTTCAAGAATACTGACATCAAAAGTACCACCACCAAGGTCAAATACCAGTACCTTTTCGTTAGATTTCTTATCAAGACCGTAAGCTAATGCTGCTGCTGTTGGTTCATTAACTATTCTTAAGACCTCCAGACCAGCAATTTTTCCAGCGTCTTTTGTAGCCTGTCTTTGGCTATCATTAAAGTAGGCCGGAACTGTGATTACTGCTGAAGTTACTTTTTCTCCAAGATATTTTGACGCATCATCAGCTAATTTTCTTAAAATCATAGCGCTGATTTCTTGAGGGGTATGACCTTTGCCATCAATGTCCACTTTGAAATCAGTACCCATATGACGTTTAATACTGATTACAGTGCGATCCGGATTGAGTATTGCCTGTCTTTTTGCTAACTGACCAACTAATCTCTCGCCACTTTTAGAAAAACCAACAATAGATGGTGTTGTACGACCGCCTTCAGCGTTAGCGATAACTGTTGGTTTACCACCCTCCATAACAGCAACTACGGAGTTTGTAGTTCCTAAGTCTATACCGATTGTTTTTGCCATTTATAATTACTCCTTTTTAAATAATATATGTTCCTAAATACATTTATAACAGTAAATTTAGTGAATTTTAATTTTCTAAAGAAAAAATTAAGATTTCAAGGTAAATTTTATTTTGCAGACTTATTCTACATGCTAAATATAGATATTATATGTATCCTAACAATATTATATACAATTTGTTGGTATTTTTATTTTTCTTAACAAATTTAACTAATCACTATAATCAGCTTTCAAATATCATCTAACAGCTTTGATAGAGCTTAAAGGTTAATAAGGTAATTGTGCCATTAACTCTATACATAGCAGAAAGAATATTAAAAAATTATCTTATTAACTTAATATTTTTTTGACTTGTGACTATTGATATTTTCTGTTATAAAAATATAAATTTTAAAATTTTAAAAAATTTTGGCAATTTTTTATCTTTATCAGACTTATAAAACTGTAATCTCAATAATTCTAAAGAGGAAAACAATGCCAGGCACTATTTCAAAAAAATTAATAAACACAAAATTTGAGGCAAATGTTGAATTTGATGCTGATATTATTGATATAAGAGTTATTGAAACCATTAAAAATAGAATATTTAATATTATTGAAGAAGATAAAAAACTGGAAAAACCAGTTTTTCTTTTTATTCATGAGAAAACTATAAACAGGTTGGCGCATTTTCTCTCAGGCGCAATCAAAAGATCAGTTGCTATAGGTATAGCAGGTGAAACTGCCAGTGGAAAATCCACAGTTACGCACGATATAATCGAAACTATAATCGGTTTTCAAAAAAAATATAATCTTGAACCGCTTATAACAAGAGTTAATACTGACGATTATTATTACGACAGGTCTGATATGGTAAAAGCAGCAGGAAGTTTTGCTGAATTTGCCAAAAATTATGACCTTGATGTACCTGAAGCCTTTGAACTTAGCTTATTAAAACAGCATATTGAACAGTTAGTACTTGGAAACCCGGTATGGCTTCCTAAATATGATATGAAGGGTACAGCAATAAGATACGACGCTCATACTTTTGCTATTCCTACTCAAATTATCATCACTGAAGGGTTATTTACCCTTACTAATCAAATAAAAGACGCCTTTGACTTTTGTGTGTATGTTGATGTATCCCACAAAGCACAAAAAGAACGCTTCTTTAAACGTGCGGAAGAAAGAAATTTAGGTGATGCTGCAATTGATGTATACAAAAATGCCACATCAAAAGCAGAAATTCATATTAAACCATCCGCTAAAAATGCTGATATAATTATAAACGGCGAAGCATCAAGACAGGATTATCAAAATACTGCCGGTAAATTCCTTGAAATCCTGGAATACGTGCATTTTTCAAACACAATAACTAAATAAAAATAATTTGATATGAAGTTAACTGTATTCTCCGGAACCTATAATCCTATTCATACAGCCCATTTAATTATTGCTGAGGCGGTAAGAGATGAGTTGCAATTGGATAAGATTACATTTATTCCGGCGTATTATCCTCCACATAGAGACTTAGATCTTGCAAGTCCTGAGCATAGATTAAATATGGTTAAAATCGCTATTGCAGATAATCCTTATTTTGAAGTGAATGATATTGAATACCAAAGGCAGGAAAAGTCTTATACATACTTTACTATACAGGAATTACTCGACAAAAACCCCGAAGCTTCAGGGAAAATAAACTTTATTATTGGATCTGACGCTTTTAAGCTCATTGATACCTGGTATGAAATAGAAAATCTTGCTAAACTAGTTAATTTTGTTATTGTAATAAGACCTGATAATATGGAAATTGGGAAATTGCTTGATAATGTTAAATTAAGTAATTTTGATTTCCATATTGTTAAAACCCCTTTACTGGACATATCTTCCTCTGATATCAGAAGGAGAATTAAGCAAAACAAGTCCATTAAATACCTTGTGCCAAAAGCAGTTGAAGAGTATATTTATGATAATAATTTGTATAAATAAATTTTGAGATAAAGATGATTAATAACGTAAAAGAATGGCTGAAAAACAGATTGAGTGAAGAAAGATACGCTCACTCACTGGGATCAGAAGAAGCTGCAAGAAAATTAGCAAAAAGATTTGGAGTTGATGAGGATAAAGCCGCTTTTGCAGCTCTAATCCACGACAATGCAAAATGTATGTCTCCAAAAGAATTATTGAGAATTATTGAAGAAAATAACTTACAGGTATCAGAAACCGAGAAACAAAGCACAAAAACTCTTCACGCTCCCGTTAGTGCTTATTTAGCTCAACAGGAACTTGGGGTAAACGATGAAGATATCCTCAATGCCATTAGATACCATACTATTGGCCGAATTGACATGAGTGATCTTGAAAAAATCGTCTTTTTGGCAGATAAAATCGAAGCAAATACCAGAGAACCTGAATTCAGGGAAAAAATTATTGAGAAGTTAAATGAAACCAATAATCTTGATGAAGCCATTCTACTATGTTACGACATTACAATCAGGAGTTTGCTAGATAGAAAGCTACTAATAAGCCCTGAAACTATTGATGTATGGAATAACCTGCTTCATAAATTAAATAAATGAATTTGCTCTATTTTTTGTAAAAAACGTTCTACTGAGACAAAATCTCATATATAATACTCCATATAGTACGTGTTTTCAGAAGCATTATGGACAAGTAAAAAATGACAAATGTTAGCAAAAAAGCTGGATCATTATTGCAACTCGGATTAACAGAGGCGTTCAAAAAAAATTATGATGCGGCTATTACCTATATTGAAGAGGTTCAAAAACTCTTCCTTGAAGAAAAAAACATTTACGATATAGCAGTCTGCCTTGCTGAATCGGCTTTAGTGCATTATAAAAATAATAGTGACAGGCTCATCAGGTCACTTACACTATTAAATGACGCAAAGGCACTGCTGCATAATCAGCCTCAAAATATTGAGGTTGAAGCTAAAATTATGCATTATTATGGAATTATTTATTACTCTGAAAAGCGCTATAGTGAAGCATTAAAGTATTTTAGAAATGCACAGGCGCTGGTTAATGAAAAGTTTTCAGAGTATGCAAAAATTTTGGACAGCCTTGCTGTATTTTATTTGCGTATAAATAATCATTATGTAGCAGAAAAATACCTTAAAGAATCTTTAAAATGCAAGCAGGAAACAGGCGATGAGCTGGAATTAGCAACAACAAAATTACTGTACGGAAGATATTTATCCAGTATTGAAAACTATGATGAAGCTTTATTATACCTGTCAGATGCATTAAAATTTATAGAAAAGCTGGGTGATAATGCAACTGCTGCAAGGGTTCAGGATGAATTGGCGAAAATTTGTATTGAGCTTAATAATCTTGAATCAGCTGAAGAATTGTGTAAAAAATCAATGGAATTGGCTAAAAGAACAGAAGCACCTTTAGTATATGCTTTCTCTTGCTGCACATTGGTAAATATAAGAATTCGTCAAAATAAAGGACAAGAAGCACTCCAGATGCTGGAAACCGAAGTTACGCCAGCATCTTTTGATTTGACCTCGATAAGAGGATATGCACTTGCTAAACGCATTAAAGGCATGGCTTATCATCAACTTGAGCAAATCAAAGACGCCATTGAAAACCTGCACCAATCAATAGAATTGTTTAAAGAGGCTGGTGTTAATGCAGAAGCTGCAAGAAGCTATTTTGAGCTGGCTAAAGTTTATAAAAACGAAGACTCTAAAGCCGCATCTGCTAATCTTATAGAAGCGTTTAAAATATCAAAAGCTAATAATCTTCCTATTTTAGCTAAAAAAATAGAAGATTTTATGTATGAAATAGATCAGACTGAATGGGCAAATATTGTTAATAAGGCAGCTTTTAAAGAGAAACTTGATAATGAAGCTGAAAATATCGTAAACACATTAGCTGATCCGACAAAAATAGATATTAATCCAAGAGACCCGCTAATATCCCTGTTAAAAATAGGCAGATCCGTTGCTGCTGAAACTAACATAGATAAACTACTGGAAATTATTACAGAAGAAACTAAGGCTGCTTTAAATGCAGACAGATGTACTGTTTTCTTATTGGACAGAGATACCAAAGAATTATGGTCTAAAGTAGCTCTTGGCATGGGACAGCAGGAAATAAGATTCCCTGCTCATATGGGATTAGCAGGGCATGTGGCCTCTACAGGAGAAACTATAAATATTAAAGAGGCTTATAACGACAATAGATTCAATAAAGAAATAGACAAAAAAACAGGATATAAAACTAAAACAATACTATGCATGCCAATGCGAAACCTTAATCAGGAAATTGTAGGGGTTTTTCAGGTATTGAATAAATTAGGCGGAGCTACTTTTTCTGATGTAGACGAAGATTTGCTGATTGCAATCGGTTCAAGTGCAGGAATTGCTCTTGAAAATGCACGCTTATTCAAAAAACAGCAGTTGATGTATGAAGATCAGAAACGCTCATTTATCAGTTTTATTAATACCCTTGCTGCGGCAGTTGATGCCAGAGACAAGATCACATCCGGTCATTCAACTAGAGTGACAGGCTATACCGTAGCTATAGCAAAACAGATGGGGATAGCTGAAGAAAAGGTTGAAGCTCTTGAAATTGCAGCTTTACTTCATGATTTTGGGAAAATAGGTATTAGAGACAGTGTGCTCTGCAAAGAAGGCAAATTAACAGACGAAGAATACAAACATATTCAAGAACATGCATATATTACCAATGAAATTCTCAAAAATATGTATTTTGAAGAAAAATTTAAAGATGTTCCGGAAATTGCCTCATCACATCACGAAAAATATAACGGCATGGGGTATTTCAGGAAAACTCAGGGCGAAGAAATTCCTCTTGGCGGAAGAATTTTAGCTGTTGCCGATGTATTTGATGCTATAACATCAAAGCGTCACTATCGTGATCGCATGCCGTTTATAAAAGTTTTAAACATATTAAGAGGTGATTCGGGCAGTCATTTTGACGGTAATATTGTAGATGAATTCTTTAACCTCAGTACAGATAAGGTTCTTGATGTTCTTTTATTAAAAACCGATGCCGAGCCTTTATCAAATACTGACAGAGAATTATTTGAAAAATATACAATAAATGATATCCATCTAATTCTGCAAAAAGAAGAGGCTGATAGAACTGCAGAGGAAAATCATATTATAGTAACTTTTAATAAGCACTATAATCCTCCTAATGAGCATCAGGATACAGATTAATTTAATGCCAAGTAAAAGATTTTACACATATATCTAACTGAAAACAACAAACTTTACTATGGGTATACTGATGATCTTGACAAAAAGTTTCAAAGCCCTTCTAGCAAGGCTTCAAAATTTACCAGAGCAAATAAACCTCTGAGATTTGTCTATACTAAAGAATATCAAACAAAATCAGAAACCAAGAAGACAGAATGCAGAATAAAAATTTAAAATTTTCTTTACTTTGTGGCATATTTAGTTTTTTAGCTTTAAAATATAAGATAATAGAAAAATAAATAATAAAGGTTAATATGGGCAAACAAGAATCAATTATACAAAGGATTACAGGATATCATCAATTACGAACATCTCTCTGGGCTGCACAAATAGTATTAATTGGCGGCTTAGCCGGTTTATTTTTAAACCTTGGAAAAATTCCGATAAATATATTATTTGTGGCGGGATTATTTTTGGAAAGTTTCATAATATATCTAATAAATGAAATAAGTAAAGATTTAGGTAAATTATATACAAAATTGGAGGAAATATAGTGGATATAGTATATGTATTAGGCACAATAGGATTGATTTTATTAATATTTCTCTTTGTTTTAAGTATTAAAAAAAGTATGATTCCTTTTGAAAAATAAATTATCATAAAAACAAAAGCCCGCTTTTAAGCCGGCTTTTTGTCAATTATGGAAAATTTGCAATAAGCTAATAATTTACAGCGTTATCTTTTAGTATCTTAGCTGTACATGCATGCCCAAATCCCGAGTATGGACTAACAGTGGCACTGCCTGAAGGATCACAAGCAGGGCTTCCATCGGGATATGTACCAGCTGAATCATCCTGTATCCCTTCAGGGTGAACCCCTTGCCTTGATATATACCAGTAAAAAGTATCCCTACCTCATTGATTTGGTCCCTTACTTCCGTTTATGTCTACTATAAATTCACCACAAAGAGTGAGTAAAGGAGGTCTGTTAGCAATACTTCTGTCATAAGCACATCCGGACCAACTCCATAATGCAAGAGAAGCACCATCATTTAAAAGCCCTTTATGTTCTGATATATCATCTACTATACGTTCATCACTACCGTTAAGATATTTATACATAACTCCTTTTGGAAAACAACCTTGTCCTGCTGCAGTTCCACAATCTTTCACCACACTAAAATATGGTTTTATTGCATTCCATACTTGAGCATGATTTGAGTTTCCTGTAAAAGCATCACATTTGCTAACAGGGCAATTTATTTCTAAGCAAAAACCAGTCATAAAAAGAAAAAGAGCTTAATGAAACAATAAAAATTTTAAATATTTAAATGAAAAATCAATGTTTTCAAGTTATGTTTTTTAAAATTTGGGCAAAATGAAAAATTATATTTCCTGAATATTATTGAATTTTAGCCAGAATTAATTTGCCCTGCATTTGCTAATATCATCAACACAGTAATTACCATTGGCATATCTTTTCATAGCACTATTAAGAACTTCCTGATATTTTTGGACTCTGACAACTGAATCACGATGCTGTACCTTTTGAATCAATGCTGGAATAGTTGCAATTGCGACTACACCGATAATACCAAGGGGTCATCAGTACTTCTGGAAGTGTGAATGCTTTATTATATCTGTTTCTTTTATTCTTCTGCATTAATTATACGTCTGTTTTCGTACTTGTGCAATCCGAATAGCAAGCTTAATAATGATAATAGAACTGTATGTTCTTGTTATTTCTAGGATTTTAAACAATATTGATTATTTTTTAATAATTTACAGCATTTTCTTTGAGAACTTTAGCTGTACAGCCTTCACCTCTTCCAGGATATGGAGTAACAGTATTACTTCCAGAGGGACTACAGGCTGAAGCCCCATCTGCATAAGCAAATGAAGTATCATCATACATGCCTACAGGATAAACCCCTTGTTTTGTTATATACCATGCGAAAACATCTCTACCTACTTGATTCGGGTTTTTATGCCCATTTATATCAATCAAAAACCAAGCACAAGTATATAATAGAGGACTATTATTGCTACGACTTCTATCCTGACTACAATTACCACCAAAATCCAACAATTTAATAAAAGATCCATCGGCCAAAGTAGCTGTATTGGTAGTATCAAAAAATTCTACGCCCCAATCATTACCATTCAGCCATTTATACATAACCGACGAATTATTAGAAGACCCTCCATTTGTTAAACTAAAATACGACTTTAGGGCATTCCATGCTTGAATGTGCTGAGCATCTCCAACAAAAGCATCGCATTTGCTAAGATCATCAACACAGTAATTATCATTAGCGTATCTTTTTATCGCACTATTTAGTACTTCCTGATATTTTTGGACTCTGACAACTGTATCACGATGCTGTAAATTTTGAGTTAATGCTGGAATAGTCATAATTGCTACTATCCCGATAATACCAAGGGTCATCAGTACTTCTGGAAGTGTGAATGCTTTATTATACCTATTTTTTATTTTTTTCTGCATATTTAAATTATACGTCTGTTTTCATACTTGTGCAATGTATACAAGAAATTCAGCTGAGAAATTTATATTGATAGACAAGTATGTCTATCCTGCAGTTTTTCTGCGATGTATGCTTTGAGATTGTTTCTCAAGTTTAATTCTCGCTTAGTATCCTATTTTGATGGCTCACAATGACAGTGCAACAACATTGAGATTCTTCGCTGCGCTCAGAATGACATGGCGTGGCTAATAATCTTTTCAAACAGATTTTATTTGCTTAAGTGCCAGTTTATAAACTTCTTTTAAAGGGATATTATTTTCCTTTGCCAACTTTACACAATCATCATATTCAGGCTTTACGGATAAAATCCTGCCTGTTTTATCTTTGCCTATTTTTACAGTTATCTCGCCAAGATTATCAAGGGAAACCTTTATAAATTCTCTATTTAAGATGGTTCTATTTACTCTATAGCTCCTGAGACCAAAAGTTGTAGTTTCTTCAAAAATTAACTCTTCAACTTTATCCTGAACAGCTACAGAACATAAGACCGTAAGAACATTAGCAGGTCTATTCTTTTTCATCACTACAGGGGTTAAAAATACATCAAAAGCCCCTAAGTCTATTAGTTTTTCAAATATAAAATCATAAAATTCAGGCTGCATATCATCAATATTGGTCTCTATCACAGCAATTTCACCGCTGTTTTCCTGCTTGGCAAATTCTCCTATTGTAAACCTGACAACATTGGCAAGCTGAGGAACTTCTTTTTTTCCTGCACCGTATGAAACTGTATTAATTTTGGAAAAACTCGGAAAACTGGCAAATTCTGTCTTTATGGTTGCCAGAATAGCAGCACCTGTTGGAGTTAATAATTCTGTATCCACGTTAATAGATGTATCCACAGGCCAGCCAACCGAGCTGATAATTTCAAGAGTTGCAGGAGCAGGAACAGGCATTATTCCATGAGCACATTTAACATGTCCTGAGCCTGTATTAACCGGACTTACTATGACTTCATCCATATCAAGCCTTGAGAATAAAATCGAAAAACCTACTATATCAACAATAGAATCAATTGCCCCGACTTCATGAAAATGTATTTTATCTATATCTGTGCCATGTACTTTAGCTTCAGCCATGCCAAGGTTGGTGAAAATCTTTATGGCCAGATCTTTTGCCTTATTATCAATTTCTGATGAGTTTATTATGTCAATAATATCGTGCAAACCTCTATGATGATGCTCGTGATGAGTCAGCTTAATATCAACATCAGTGGCACTTATGCCTTTTTTGACAACATTTGATATCTCAATTTCAAATGAATCTTTAATACTTTTAAGCTTTTTTATCTCACTAATAAACCAGTCTTGATCAATTCCTGCACCCAAAAGCGCGCCAAGAAGCATATCCCCACTCGCACCAGCAAAACATTCAAAATAACAGATTCTTTTCATATGTATATATTTCCAAAAATAAGCTTTCATGTAAACATTAATTTATCTGGCTAATAAATTTTATAATTGGCATTTTAAACTGTTTTCCTTGTCCAAATTGAATTTTTAATTAATATTAGCTGATTGACCATATCAATAAATGGGTATAATTAATAAAGAGGGTGATACTAAGTAGGGGCAAATTCGTATAACTCGCAAGCTCGTTTACGAATGTAGCCAAATCACCTAACTTAAGTTAACGAGTATAATTACTGTAGCACTACTTAAGCGAGCAAGAAAAACAGAGGTATATTATGGACAAAAAAGTTTGCCAGACGAATTTCCCTAGAATTACCCTAAAATGCAAGTGTGGTAGTGAATTTAACGTTAACGTAATGAGATTACGCGAAGATCAGCCCGTAATATGCCAAATCTGTGGAGAAAAATTCGATAAGGAAATAGGAGAAAAATTTGCACAGGCGCTTGAAGATATGTACAAAGTAAAATACCTGCTGGAAAAACAGGATTATCCTTTCCATTTCTCATTTGTCTATAAATCCTCTTATCCTCAACCTCCTGTCCCTATATCTTTTGAGGAAGAATAGAAACTGTTATAAAATGGCTAATTTTATTCCTTTTGAAAAATTTGACGGCTCAACTAATATGACTATAGATGAGCTGATTCTTGCTGATTCTATTCAGAATCAACTTGAACCAACTTTGCGTTTATATGGATGGCTCAATCCAACGCTTACATTAGGGCGTAATCAGTCTTTTAAAGGGCTGAATCTGGATTACTGCAAACAGAATAATATAGATATAGTTAAGCGTCCTACAGGAGGCCGCGCTGTATTGCACCATCATGAATTAACTTACAGCTTTATCACTCCTGTAGAGTTCTTAAATAATGGCCATTCAGTGCTGTATTCCTACAAAGAAATATCTGATGCACTTATAACCGGCTTTAAAAAGTTAAATATAGAGCTCTCATACCCTGAATACAAAAAAGTTTGCGTAAAAGACGGTTATTGTATGGCAATATCTACAGGGTCAGATTTAAATTACAATGGTAAAAAGCTTATTGGCAGTGCCCAATTTCGACAACAAAATTATATTCTGCAACACGGCTCTATTTTGATAGATATTGATAAGGAAATGTTAGCAAATATATTTAATTCACCTACTCTTGATTCAAATTTAACCACAATTAACTCAATTAATAAGGATTTAGCTGACATAGAGTTATTAAGCAATGCCATGAAAGCAGGCTTTGAAGAAAAATTTTCCATTAAATTCAATACTCAAAAAGTTAAAACTGATTTTAACGCTAATACTAATAAATCAAGTTGTCAGTTTTAATTAAATAAAGATATAATAAAATAGCAGCCCTTAGAAGCTGTCTTGTTAAAATTGAATCCCCTTGCCAAGCAAGCTGCTTGCAATTTTAACCGCAGTCCATAAGAC
>DNSU01000128.1:0-5320 GCA_003499585.1 Cyanobacteria bacterium UBA9579
CCAGATAACTCTTCTTGCGTCATAAATACGCTTGTTAAATTCCTCGAAAGTTCTTGGCCCTATGTCTACAACATGCCAATCGTGAGGAATATCCATGCTGGAAACGAATTTATGAGAGGAGCCGGGCATAACTTCCTGGGCTATCATAAAATCATCAGGCACTATTATTGGGTTTCTTTCCAGCCTTGATTCACACATTAACTGATTTGCCATAGCTACAGCTGTGTCTGATATATTAACTTTGCCAACCTCATGCCCTTGAGCTTTCAAGAAAGTTAAACCCACTTCTCCTGCTACTAAAATATAATCAGCAATCTCTATAAATCTCTCTATTACAGGCATCTTAGATTCAGGATTAGTCCCACCCATCAGAAGTACAAAAGGATGATCAATATTCAATATAAAATTCACTATCTGATCAAGTTCTTTCTCCATTAATAATCCTGCATAACTTGGAATATGTTTAGTTATAGCCACATTGGAAGCCCGTTCTTTAGCTGCCAATCTAAAATCATCGTCCACATAAATATCAGCAAGATCAGCCAGACTATGCGCAAAATAATCATCATTTTCATACTCAGTTTTATGGAAACCAAGATTTTCGAGTAAAAGCACATCTCCAGGGTTCATGGTGGCTATAGCAAGTCTTGCATCTATTCCAAATATTTCATCTGTATTTTCAATATGAATATTTAGCAACTTTTCCAGTTCTTCAGCCACTGGGTTCATTCTAAAATCAGTAATGGCATGCCCGCATGGTTGTCCTAATTCCGAAACAAGAATTAATTTTGCTCCATTTTCTCTAAGATAATTAATGGTAGGCAAAGCTGCTTTAATTCTTGAATTATCAGCCACATGATGATCCTTTAAGGGAACATTAAAATCTTCTCTTAAAAGTACTTTTTTATCTTTCACATCAACACCTTTTATAGCTTTCATTGCACACTCCCCCTTCAGGTTTATAAATTATTACTTATAAAACCTTGTAATAAGCTTTAACACTAAATCTTATTATTAGCTTATTTTTGAATTAATTAAATAGCCATTGGTTGAGTTTGATTTATGAAACAAAAACGCTGACTGGTTTATTATCAGGGTTTTACAGTGAATCATTCTGAATATTTATACGTCTATCTAACTAACATTGAAAAATAATTAAGGAGAAATGGCTGAGTGGTTTAAAGCAGTTGTCTTGAAAACAACCGTACGTTCATAGCGTACCGTGAGTTCAAATCTCACTTTCTCCTTTTCATAGTCCTTCAAAAGAGAATAAAATTGCGCGCATATTATGAGCACAGTTCTGAAAATTACTAAAAAATTCTCTGAAAAATAGATATATATCAAAATTAAGACTACTAGAATCAATTTTAAGGCTTGTAAAAATCGATTAAGTGGTTTTACAGGCATCTTACATAATCACCATTAAAATAAAGTCATTTTATTAGTTTTTTACATTTTTAAACGATTTTTACAAGTTACATAATTTTTCGCTTTTTTTAATGTTATTGTTGCTCATAGATAACTATTTACTCATCTCTTAACAGAAAAACTAAATAATTTTGCAATATTTTCTTGTTAAGAATAAAATTATTAAATTATTAATTGTTTTTTATTATAGGGCAAGTGGGTATTGAAGTATGCGAGTAGATTCTAGCTTATATAAGGCTATTCTTATATTCTTATTAATTGTAGGGCAATTACAAGTAACATCTTTAGCTGAAGAACTTAAAGTTTCTAAGGTAAAAAATTCCAATATCATTGAAATTAAAGATATAAAAGGTGGCGTTCAAAAAATTGAAACCATTGATAAACCTTTACCGGGAAGTATCTCAGCATTGGATGAGTCTAAAGTTTTAAAGGGAAAAATCGAAAATCAGGCTGAGTTTCATGTTTTAAATGAGATTCAGTTAAATATAAATGATGTAACAGGACCGGGAAAAGCCAGTTCGTCACTTTCTGATGGTGTTAAATATCTTGAGAATATAAATTTCTATGGAAAAGGTAATGCTAATAAGCTCGATTATAATTTTAATCTGGGTGGAAGATTTACAAATGATGATATGGTTGATAACAGATCAATGAGCTTTACTACCTTGCAAGGCAGATTAAAATACAAAGATCATATCCTTAATGCTGGAGATGTATTTGAATCATTTTCACAATATAGTTTAAGTTCAAGCTTAAAGGGAACCTCGTATAAATTTAATAATTCAGCGGATAATTTACCCGATGTTACCCTTGTGTATGGTTATGCATATCCCAGATGGGAAAGTTTCGTTAGGTTGGCTGACACAAGAGCTGTACAAAGAATGGGTTATGGTGTTAATGTAAGACATGATATAACGCCAACTTTGACCACAGGCTTAAGCTTCTTGAGAACACAGGATGCTGAAAGACAATATAGCTCTGAAAGACTTTATGATAACAATATTTATAGTATGGATTATGAATATAAACCAATTCCCGGTCTTACAGTAAGAGGAGAATCGGCTTTTTCTCATGCAGATCAAGACCCTGAAGAAGGACTTAAAAACTTTTCCTATTTTGGTCATGCTCACAGAATTGAAGCCATAGGAGATGGTGGCCCTAGTAGAGTTAATCTTGAATATGAAAGAGTTTCACCAAAATTCGAGACTCTTTTAGGTGCAGCGTCTCAGGACAGGCAAAAAGCCAGAGCGAAGTGGAGATATAAATATAATAAAAATATTACTTTTAACTCAGGCCTTTTATGGTATATGAACAATTTGAGTAATGCTGATAGAAGTGTTCAATCATATAGACCTGAATTTGACGTAAATATAAGAAGACTTTTTAATAGAAGATATTCACAAGCAAACGTTTCTTTAAAATTTGATAAAAAATCAGGTTATGGTTCAAGGAATTTTGACTATTTTACCAACTTTAACTACAGAGACAGGTTTGGATTTCTTGAAACAGACAATAGCTTCGGATTTACTTCATTTAATACAAATAAAAACAGAAGAGAAGCATATGACTATAACTATCGAACATCTTTAGGATCAAGGCATTCTCTTGGTATGTTTGTCATAAAACCTTCAGTTAACGCCGGTACTAATTTTATAGATGATGAAATAACCAATAAAATTGACAAAATTGTTGAATACTCTGCCGGACTCGGGTTAGATATTCCAAAGCATAAGATAACTTCTAATTTTAGATTTGGTCAAAACCTTCTTGATTCAGGAACTGGAGATAATTCAAACAAAATATTTTCAAGCATTAGCCTTTATTATAAACCCAGTTTTCTTGGAATGTTTAATAGCAGCACCATTTATGTAAGAGCTTCTGTTAATGACTTTAATTTCCAGACTCGAACCAGAAACTTTGCTGAAAAAAGTATCTCAATGGGCTTAAATATTCCTGTAGACTTATTTATAGGAAAGAAAAAAGTTGACAGGATATAGTTATGAAGAAGATATTTATATTGATTATTTCTTTTGTTATCTCATTTAGCCTTATAAACGAGGCTAATGCAATTTGGAATCCTTTCAAATTGCTAAAAATTTCATCTTCTTCTGACAATGAATATTTGATTAACAGAGAAAAAGTACAAAAAAGTCTTGATGAATTAGTTAATGCCTATGAATCAAGGAATTTAAGCGCTTTTATGCGACAAGTAAGCGATAATTATACATATGATAAAAGTATCCTTGAAGACAAAATCAGAAAAGACTTTTTCAATTATAGTTATATCAATATCAGATACGTTATAAACAACTTAATATCTGATTCACAGGATAAAATATCTGTCTCAATAAATTTTGTCAGAACAATGGAAAATAGAAGAACTTCAGAAATAGTTTCTGATAAAGGAATTACAGAATTGATTTTCAGGAATGAGGACGGAATTTTAAAACTATACGATCAAAGAAAACCTTATTTGTTTAGTAATAATTAGTCAGGAGATATATAATGAGCAAAATTTTCTTTAAAATACTTCTTATATCTATACTTATATTTGGTATAGCCAATGTTGCAGAAGCTAAATGGTGGATATTTGGACAGGGAAATAATGAAGTAAATATTAATTATTTATACATAAATAAAAACTCGTTTGATGAAGCACAGCAAAAAATTGTTTTATATAAAGAAACACTCCCAAACGGTATAGCAAAGATTACCGGAAAAGCATCAGTACGATCTGGCAGAATAGGGTTGGTTCAGATATCTAAAGACAATCAGGCTACTTGGGAAAGTGCTAAATTATCAGATAATGGTGCTTTTCAATATGATTTCACCCCTGAAATAGGCAAAACTTACGATGTTCTAATAAAAGTCATTGATACAACCGGAAAAACAAATAAAATTGAAGAAACACATAAACAAATAGAAGTAAGTGATCAGAATATATCCCAGCTTGTTAGAGAAACACTTGATGGAATGATCAAAGCTTATGAAATCGAGAACCCGGGGCAGTTTATGACCTATGTAAATCCTGATTTTGCAGGTGATGCAGCTATGCTTGATTATGCAATAAGAAAAGATTTTAACGCTTTTGATTATATCAAGCTTCAATATTTTCTTAATAATGTAGTTACAGACGCAAGTGGAAAAACTTTTGTCTCTATAAATTATATAAGAACTGTTGTTTCAACCAAATCAGGTCAAACTTATACTGATAGGGGTGCTACTGAGTTGGTATTTAAAAATGATCAAGGTAAACCAAAAGTTCTGAATATGAAAAATCCTCTTATCTTTGGCTTAAGCGATGCAGGAAATGTAGCAACAGGAACAATTGCATCCGGCACAAATGAGTCAATGCTTCTTGTAGATGACAGTGGCAACGTTGACGCAAAACCATTTAGAGATGCAATTATTATAATTGAAAATGATTCTGATATAACAAGCAGTAGTGGCGGCCCTGTAGAGAGTGGCACTTTTACACTTAGTGAGTTTGAAGGAATTCTCTTTGAATCTGGAATTAAACAAGTTGGTGGAACAGATCTTTACCTTAGTGACGATGCTGGATCAGGAAGAGCATTGATTCCAAATGGCAGAGGACCTGCTGAATTCAGTGCGATGGGAGCGTGTAATTTAAGCAGTGTTACACAAGCACCTTCTGGAGGATATATAAACGATTATATATTTCCTATTGTAACAGGTGCCTGTTATGCTATTCATACTGTTGATAATACATACGCACTTGTTAAAGTGTTAAGCTATGATGCTGCTGGTGCTGGTGCAGCTGCAATCCAATATAAATATCAGCCTGATGGTTCAAAAAACTTTTAGGTGCTGATAATGAATAAAAAGAAGATAATATCAGGCTTACTGGTATCTGTGTTATTAATAACACAGA
>DNSU01000128.1:5374-5844 GCA_003499585.1 Cyanobacteria bacterium UBA9579
GTGTTATTAATAACACAGATACCTTCATACAGCCGTGCAGCTTTAAGTGATCCTGATGATTTATCAAAAGGAATCAAGCTTGGTCTGGATTTAACTACCGCTATAGCTGACAACCAAGATGTCACGGAAGGCGTTAAGGATGTTTTAAAAAAAGAATACGACGATTGGACATGGAATTATGTTGTAGGAAACTATGAAAAACTGATTTTTCAGAATGCCGAAGCTGAACTTCCTGATTTTAAAGGCAAAATAGATAAAGTAAAAGAAATAATTGAAAGAATTGAGAGAATCTCTACTCAATTAGGATCGGGGGAATATGACGAAGCTGCTATTACTGCTGTAGATCAGGTTGTATCAACTGTAGATCACCCTGTAGTTAGCGCTCTTTGGGCATCAGTAAAACTTGCTTACGAATCTCATAAACTTGTACAATCTACCAAAGCCGAACTTCATATAGAGACCCTTTACGG
>DNSU01000128.1:5909-7414 GCA_003499585.1 Cyanobacteria bacterium UBA9579
TATAGAGACCCTTTACGGAGTGATGGAAAATGATCGCCGATTAAGAGGTGCTGACAGGGGGGACGGGCTTAAGACCTTTGAAATGAAGTCTGATACTGTTGATTATTTTTACAATAAATATCTTATAACTGATGCCGGTGCAAGAGAAATGATGAGGTCTTACGTAAAAGCAAGACTTGGCGAAGATTTCCCTGAGCAGTCATACTGGCAAAGTTTTACTAACATAATGGCTATCGGCTCAGGAGTCGATTATGGCAAAAACTTTGAGCTTGAAGAACTGGAAGCAAATAAAAATACTGCAAGACGTTGGATAGCTACACTTTTAAATGATTTAAACAACCAGGCAAAAGTCAGATATGCAGAAATGAGAGCAAGACAGCAAAGAGCTGAATTTGACAAGTTCGTAGAGCGTTTTAGCATGTTTGAAAATGATTTGCCTCGAATAATCAAAGAATTTCAAAATCAGAAAAAACTTGCTGTTGAAATTAAGGAATATCCAAAGTTTTTAACGCAAAGCCAAACGGAAAGACAAAGAATTGAAACTGAATATTTAAAACTTAAAAAAACTGATATATCTGCAAAGAAAAAAATGCTTGATACAGCCTGGAATTGGCAATTGAAATGCCTAACATATTCAAGCAGAGCTATTTATATGGGAGAAAAGCAACTGGGTAGCTTTTTGGCAGAAGAACGCAAAAACTGGATAAGTTTCAGGGACAGGATTAATAATGATCTTAAAATCACTCCCAATGAGGTTATTCAGGAAGCTGTCAGTATTTCGAGTAGCAATACAGATGAATCTGCTCAGATTGGGCAATCCTACTATAATGCTTATCTAAGTTCAATGATTGTACCCTTTGAATGGGAATATGATCCTGATCTATTAGTAAGCGAATATTTGGAAGCTTTAAATGCAGGAAAAGTTTTAAAAATATGGGATAAACTAAATAACTTAGAGCGAAATTTAATATCACACTATGGACTAATTTGGATTAAGGTAAAAGAATATATTAATAGTAATCGTTCTACTCCTGAAGAATGGGTATATCCCAAGGATCACCCGCCATTCTTAAAATGTGTTTCAGTGAGGTATACTGACCCTCAAAAAAGTATAAGTTGCGGAGTAGGCCATGCAAATTCAATCGCAAGTCAGGCTCACAATAATTCTAGGGATCTTCAGATTGCGAAGATGGAGAATGTAAAAAAACAAATTATTGAGATAAAATCAGTATTTGATGAATTGACAGAGGCCAGAAGAAAAGAATACTACCAGCTTTTAAAAGGGGTTCAAAATAATATAAAAGATTTGCCATATAACCTCGAAGGTTCTTCTTCCAATTGGGAACCACAGGAGCTTGAAACCCTGAAATTTGAGCTGAAAAATTTAAAACTTTCTTCCGGTGCAGGTTATTATGTCGATCCTCCAAATGCCAATCTCGGTCAGCTTCAATCTCTTATACAAACCAGCATAAAGGCAGATAATAACCTTATTCAGCATATAGACA
>DNSU01000159.1:0-4518 GCA_003499585.1 Cyanobacteria bacterium UBA9579
ATTACTTTTCAGATAGCTTCTAACTAGATAACTTTAAACCTTTAGATATTGTGCTGGAAGAATGGGTATGTTCTTCTAGCTTTATACTGGTATTAAATTATTAAATAAAAAATTGGGAGGCTGTTATGCAGTTTTATGTAAAAGATATAATGTCTACTGATTTAATTACAGTGCAGGAAGATTCAACAATTAGAGATCTTATAAAAACTTTTGCGGATAAGGATATTTTAGGGGTTCCTGTGCTTGATAAAGACGGATATGTGGTAGGAGTAGTAAGTTCTGTGGATATATTAAAAAATGAAAGTTCTCATACTTTTTATCATGATCCGCTAATGACAAATTTTGAAATGAGTTTATATGAGGATGCAAAATTTTTTGATCAGCCGGTTTCCACTATTATGTCTCATGATGTATATTCAATAGGGGCAAATGAAACAATAGCTGCAATGGCAAGAATTATGTATAATAAAAGAATTCACAGGCTTCTTGTTACAGAATATAATAAGCTTGTCGGGCTTGTTACGACCTTTGATTTGTTGAAACTTCTTGCTTCAAGTGATGAAGAAGTAATAGTTTAAAACTATTTGAGTTAACTGTTGATTTATAAAGAGATATTGCTTTTTGTCCTATAACACCTTGTGTTATTATTTGGTATGGATATGATTTAGAGTAGTAAAAATGATAATTATAGAATTATTCGTTAAAACCTATCAGTTGGTAAAAGATAATTTAATATTAGTACAGCCATTGTTACTGTTTCTTATGTTAATAGCAATGGTGCTGGCTCCTGTTAGTATGGGCGGATTTAATCCGGCTGTTTTAATTGTTGTAGTAGGTTTATACTGCGCATTTTGTGCTGGCTGGTACAGCATGTTTCATAAAAGTATAAAACTGGCAGGTAAAGAGCTGTCAGCAGAAGAGAAGGCTACTAATACAATAAGTGTATTAAAAGAGTTTTTCCCCGGTGTCGGGAAGTATTTTCCCAGAATATTAGTAGGTTTTGTGGTTTATGTAGTTCTGCTTATTATTGTGGTTAATGTGATTGGTGACTTTGTCGGGGCTAAATATATTGGTTTTCCTCAAAGTATTACGTCAGCAGAATTGTTACAGCTATTTATGAATGGAGAAAAATCCACAGAAATTTTGAATAAAATAAGTGAAGCTGATAAAATGAGAATAGGACTATGGAATGGTTTGACCTTTATTCTGATATCCTTCTTTACGTATTTGACTATGTTTTGGAGTCAGGCAATAGTAGCTGAGGATAAAAATCCTTTAATAGCTCATTTTGAAAGCTTGAAAACTGTTCTTAAAAGGCCGTTAACCAGCTTAATTATTTTTACTTCTTATTGGGGAAGTATCGTAGGGATCAGCATACTGGGTACCAGAGAATCGCTGGGTTTCTTTGTTCATTTACTGGTGTTAATGATCCTTACATTGACTATAGTGTACTTTACAATGATGACGTTTTTATATTTTGAAAAATACAGAAAAAATAATAGTATTAGTTGGACCAACAGCTTCAGGTAAGACTGATTTATCCATTCAGCTTGCTCAGGCATTAGATGGTGAAATAATATCCGCTGATTCAAGAATCGTATATAAGGATTTTGATATAGGAACAGCAAAACCTACAGCGCAGGAACAGGCGCTTGCTCCTCATTATATGGTTGATGTTGCTGATCCTGGGGATACCTATACGGTTGGAAAATATAAAGAAGAAGTTGAGAAGCTAATTGAAGATATTCAATCCAGAGGCAAAGTCCCAATTATTGCAGGTGGAACTGGTTTTTATATAAAAGCAGTTTTTGAAGGGCTTGATCTTCCTGAGGTAAAGCCTGATATTGAATTTAGAGAAGAAATGAGATTGCTGGTTCAGGAGAAGGGGAGAGAATTTCTCTATGAAAAACTTAAAGAATCTGATCCTAAACAGGCTTTAAAATTATATCCAAATGATAGTTTCAGGATAATAAGAGCTTTAGAGGTTCAAAAGGCTACAGGAAAACCCATGTCTGAGGTTCAAGTTATGTCAAATCCTAAATACAATACTATGTATGTTGGGTTAAATGCTGAAAATAGAGATTTTCTCTATGAAAAAATTAATAAGCGCTCTCATATAATGTATGAAAATGGTCTTATTGATGAGACTACAAAATTGATTAACAAATATGGAAAAACTCTTTCACTTCTTAAAACTTTGGGGTATAAAGAAGTTTGTGAATATCTTGATGGAATATACTCATTAGATGAAGCTATTCAGGAAACACAGAAAACCACTCGTAATTATGCTAAACGGCAATTAACATGGTTCAGGGCAAATAAAAAAATTCAGTGGTATTTTATAGATAAGATGTCTGGTAATGAAATTTGTGAGGCAGTAATAAATACTTATCATGCGGGAATATGATGTAATAGTGGTTGGCGGTGGGCATGCCGGATGTGAAGCAGCAATAGCGGCTTCCAGACTTGGTGCTAAAACGCTTTTAACCAGTATTAATCTTGATACAATTGCATTAATGCCGTGTAATCCTGCAATAGGTGGTCCTGCCAAATCAAATCTTGTTAGAGAAATTGATGCACTCGGTGGAGAAATGGCTCTTGCAACTGATGCTACTTATATACAGATGAAAATGCTTAATTCCAGCAAAGGTCCTGCTGTAAGAGCACTTCGAGCACAGTCTGATAAAAAAGAATATATGCTTTATATGAGAAATATTCTTGAAAAACAGGAAAATTTATATCTTAAACAGTGCATGGTAGTCGATTTGATTACTCAGGATGATAAAATAGTCGGAGTAATTGATGAATTAGGGCTTGAATATAAAACCAAAGCTGTTATTCTTACTACCGGAACATCTTTAAACGGTAAAATATGGATAGGACTTAATTCTTTTCCTGCTGGCAGAGCTGGAGAATTTCCTGCTGTAGGGCTTTCTGAGTCTTTAGCAAAACTGGGCTTTACGATTGGAAGATTAAAAACCGGAACCCCTGCAAGAGTTGATGCTAGAACTATTGATTTTTCTAAACTTATAATACAGCCCGGTGATAAAGAATTGAATTTTTTCTCTTTTGAGCCTGATAGGCCTGTAAAAGAGCAGATTCCCTGCTATTTAACCAGAACAACTCAGCAGACTCATAATATTATTATGGCTAATCTTGATAAGTCTCCTTTGTATCAGGGATTGATTAAGGGAGTAGGACCAAGATATTGTCCTTCTATAGAAGATAAAGTTGTACGTTTTGCTCATAGAGAATCTCACCATATTTTCATTGAACCTGAGGGAAGAGATACTTATGAAACATACGTTCAGGGTTTTTCAACAAGCCTTCCCGCTGATGTTCAGATTCAAATGCTGAGATCACTTCCCGGACTGGAAAATGTTGCAGTTCTAAAACCTGCTTATGCTGTTGAATATGACTACATGCCTGCTATTCAGCTTTCTCATTCTCTTATGACAAAAAAAGTTGAAGGTTTATTTTGTGCAGGACAGATTAATGGAACAAGCGGATATGAAGAAGCAGCTGCGCAGGGACTTATTGCAGGTATTAATGCAGCCAGACTTTTAAGTGATAAGGAATTAATTACACTTTCAAGAAGCAGTTCTTATATAGGCACTTTAATCGATGATCTTGTTACTAAAGATATTGATGAACCATATAGAATGCTTACCTCAAGATCAGAATACAGGCTTATACTAAGGCAGGATAATGCTGATTCAAGATTAACTCCTCTGGGACATGAGGTTGGACTTATTAGTCCTGAAAGATGGCAGAGATTTAAAGACAAACAAGAAGCAATTGAAAAAGAAAAAGCAAGACTGGAAGAGGCCAGAGTTAGACCTGAACCATGGATTAATGAGATTCTTGCTGATTATAACGAGAAAATCGAGACAGGTTATAGTTTGGGCGGGCTGATCAAAAGGCCTAACTTAGGGTATGAAGCAATAAAAAGAATTGATAAAACTGCTCAGGAATTGAATTTACCCAAGGAAATAGGTGAGCAGATAGAAATTGAGCTTAAATATACCGGTTATATAGATAGGCAGAGTGCTCAAATAGAACAGGCTGCTAGGTTAGAGAAAATTAACATTCCTGAAGATTTTGATTATGATTCGATTGAGCAATTGCCAAGAGAAGCAAAAGATAAACTTATTAAAGTAAAGCCTGTAACACTGGCTCAGGCCTCAAGAATAGGTGGTGTTAACCCTGCTGATATTTCTGTTTTAATGGTGATTCTTGAGTCTAGAAGAAGAAGTAGAGTAAATATAGCTAATTAGATTTGTTGTATTGATAAAGTTTTTAAAATATTATAGATGTCGAACTTTTTTTGTGGTTATTTATTTAATATAGCAATTAAAATTAATAGATCTATTTAACACTTAAAGGAGTAGAATATGGCTAAACATACAGGTCTTGCAGTAGAAAAAAGAGATTTCTCAAAAAATCCAAGACAGCTTAGAGCTGAAGGTAAACTTCCAGCAACAGTTTACGGACACAATTTTGATTCTGTATCACTTC
>DNSU01000159.1:4578-6815 GCA_003499585.1 Cyanobacteria bacterium UBA9579
ATTTTGATTCTGTATCACTTCAATTAGATGAAAAAGCATTTAGTATGGCTTATAAAGGTGATAAAACAGTTATTTTGGAATTAAAAGGTGATGGTGATACTTATAATGCACTTGTAAAGCATGTACAGAGTAATGCAATTACAGATGAAATATACAATATTGAGTTTTATAACGTTAAAACAGGTGAAAAACTTAAAGTATCAGTTCCTGTTGCTATAGTTGGTGAATCTCCGGCTGTTAAAGCAGGTGGAATTTTAAGAACCCCGCAGAGTGAAATCGAGATTGAGTGTTTACCTAAAGATATTCCAAGTGTTATCGAAGTTAGCATTTCAGGCTTAGAAAATCTTGAAGACACTATTACAGTTGGCGACATTAAATACCCTGCAGGTATAACACCAGTATCTGCTGAGGGAATTTTAATTGTAAAAGTTAGTTCACCTACAGCTGGCGCTGCTGCTGCAACAACATCAACAGAAGTAGCTGGTTTAGCAAAAAAATAATTATAGACTCTCCTATACAGGAGAGTCTAAATCTTTAACAAGACAGCTTCTAATAATTTTAAACAATATCAAATAAAGCTTTCAATGATAATTTGTGAATATAGTCGCATGATTTATTAAAAAATTACTTGCTCAAGCATATAATAATTAAAAAATAGTGTGTTGATCAGATAATTTTAAGGGCATACTTTATGGATAGTTTGATATTAAGAAAAGCCCAATTAGGAGATATTAGAAAAGTTGCGCCATACCTAATAGAATTTAAACTCGATACAGAAGATATCGTAATCGAGCAATTTGTTGTTGCTGAAGTTGGCGAGAATATGGCAGGATTTGGCAGAATTAAGTCGTACAGTACCTTTTATGAACTAGCTTCAGTTGGAGTTATATCTGATTTCAGAAAAAATGGAGTAGGAGAAAAACTCGTAAAGTATTTAATAGAAACCTGTCCAGCTGATGAAATATGGATAAGCACTAAGATCGCTGATTATTTTAGAAAGTTTGGTTTCAAAGAAATTGATACCCCGCCTGATGAATTAATACAAAAGACCCGAAGAGTCTGTGAAAGTGTCTCCGGGTCCATAGATGATTCTTGTTATATGTTACTTAAAAAAACTTGTAATTAGACGGTTTTAACTTTTTCTAGACTAATTCCTTCAGTCTTTAAGTCAGCATCAACCATAATCTTTACAAGCTCTTTAAAGGTAACTTTTGGCTCCCATCCTAAGTTTTTCTTGGCTTTTGATGGATCACCGATTAAAAGATCAACTTCAGCAGGCCTAAAGTATCTTGGATCGATTTCTACATATTTTTTCCAGTCAAGGCCGACATATCCAAAAGCTTCATCAAGAAATTCCCTGATTGAATGTGTTTCGCCAGTTGCAATTACATAGTCATCCGGTTGATCCTGCTGTAACATTAACCACATAGCTTCAACGTAATCTTTTGCATAACCCCAGTCACGTTTGGAATCAAGATTCCCCAAGAATAGCTTATCCTGTTTTCCTGCTAAGATTTTTGCAAGAGCCATAGTGATTTTTCTTGTTACAAAAGTTTCTCCTCTTCGTGGTGATTCATGGTTAAATAGGATTCCGTTGCAGGCATACATATTATAGCTTTCTCTATAATTTACTGTTATCCAGTATGCATAGAGCTTTGCAACTGCATATGGGCTGCGGGGGTAAAATGGAGTTGTTTCTTTTTGAGGAACTTCCTGTACTTTACCATATAACTCGCTTGATGATGCCTGATAGAATTTAGGGTTAATCTGTGTATCTTTTATGGCATCCAGAAGCCTTAATGTTCCAAGACCTGTTACATCTCCTGTATATTCAGGAGTATCAAAGCTCACTCTAACGTGGCTTTGTGCGCCGAGATGGTATATTTCATCAGGTGCTACCTTTTCCAGTAGTCTTGAAACGTTTGATGAATCGGATAAATCTCCATAATGTAAGAATAATCTGGTTCCTTCAATATGAGGATCGCTGTATAAGTGATCAATTCTGTCTGTGTTAAAGGAGCTTGATCTTCTTATAATCCCATGAACTTCATATCCTTTTTCCAGTAACAATTCTGTTAAATAAGACCCATCCTGCCCTGTTATTCCTGTTATTAACGCTTTCTTAGTCATGATTTCCCTATATTTCCTAATATATCTACTGCTGCTAACTTATGACATTTGTTAAAGGAGGACTATGTTTTCGGAGGAGCCTTGATGCCATAGGCATCACCAGCGAC
>DNSU01000159.1:6895-13068 GCA_003499585.1 Cyanobacteria bacterium UBA9579
GGAGAATATAGTCCTCCTGAATTTATGGAAGAATCCACTAATCATCCAGAAATTCAGCTATTTTTTCTTTTATACTTTTATTTACCATAGGTTCTACAGGAATTTTTCCCATGTCAGGAAGAATTTCTTCTTTAATAAAATCTCTTACATCTCCTGTATTATATGTAGCTATTAAGATAAGTTCAGGACTTAATTCCTGCATATCGTAAGGAGCTACGCCTTTATATCCTTTAAATTCTTCATCTGATCCGTAAAATCTCTGATCCGCAATACCTACAATGTTTAAGCCTGATAAATCATAGTTATCAAGCACTACTGAAGATAAAATGCCGGCTCCATATATAACGACTTTTTTGTCTTTATATTTTTTGGATAATTGATCGATTCTTTTTTGCTGATTTTTACTGTTTATCCATTCTTTTAATGAGTCATAATCCTTGTAAATCATATAAATTTCTCCTACCCAACTATTCTAATAATAAATTTAGTTTAAAAGATTAAATTCTGCACTAAACCAAAAAGAGTAAATTAATAGGCATAATCATTTTCAAACATATCATCTTCATCATCGCCTAAAGTTGCTAAATCATTAAAATACTCAGTTTCAAAGTCTTCCGGTAAATTAGTGGCTTCAGGCCAGACTGTAAAACCATCAAATATACATGCGGTTAAATTTAAGGCTGAGCATAGATCAGAACCGCCCAAATCAGCTTCTGATAGATCCGTACCGCTAAAATCTGCATCAGTAAAGTCGCAATCCGTTATTTGTGCACCGTTTAATTTTGTGCCGATTAATGTAGCGTTAATAAAATTACAGTTCTGTAATTTAGCCTTTTTGCAATCAACAGATGATAAATCACTGTTAGAAAAATCCATATTGGATAACTCGGATTCACTAAAATCAGCGCCGGTTAAATCTGCGTTACTCAAGTTTGCTCCAGTGATTTGACTATCTCTTAAATCAATTTCACTTAAATCAAGTAGTTTATTTTGATCGAATGTTCTTGTTTCATTGAATTCATCTATAAAACCGTTCTTTAGAAGTTGAATTAATTCATCTTTATTACTCATATTTACCTCTACTCAATAATATTCATCTGTAATGAAAGAAGAACTGCCTGTGTTCTGTTAGTAACGTTTAACTTTTTAAATATGCTGTTCAGGTGGGTTTTGACTGTAACTTCACGTACAAATAGTTTTTCTGCTATTTCTTGATTATTTGATCCTTGAGCTACAAGTTTTAATACTTCTTTTTCTCTGCTTGTTAAAGGGACAATAGGTTCATCTGAAGTAAAAGGCAGGTTCATTGATTTGCTTTGCTGCTTTTTTTGGCTCCAGTTATATCTTCTTAATAGTGCTTCAACGCGTGCAAGAAGATTTGGAAGGGCAAAAGGTTTGGATATATAATCATCAGCGCCAAATTTCAACCCGGAAACTTCTTTTTGCTCACTATCAAGGGCTGTTAGCATAATTACAGGGATATCTTCAAATTCTTTATTGCTTCTTATATTTTTTAGAGTTTCCCATCCATCCATATTAGGCATCATTATATCGAGAATTATAAGATCAATTTTATTTTCTTTTGTATTAAGAACTTTCAATGCCTGAAGACCGTCTAATGCAACAGACACTTCATATCCATACATTGGCAGAACATCTTTTAAATATTTGGGATTATCGTCAACTACAAGTATATTTGCTATCGAGGACATTTATTTTTTAATCCTTTTTCATTCTTACCCTAACAATAATAATAGCAGATTTTTAAAGGTTTTATTTATAAATTTATTATAGCAGTTTGTAGAATATTTGTTATAGCAATATTTATTGGAAGTATATAATTGTTTTGGGATTTTAATTTTTTAAGAACCTGTTTTTAGAGACTTAACACCTTGTTAAGTCTCTAAAATATGTAAGAATAAATTGATTTTATACTATACCGTCTTTTAATGCTTTGATAGCAGCCTGGGTTCGGTCATCTACTGAGAGTTTCTGTAAAATATTGCAAACATGAGCTTTGGCCGTATGGATGCTTACACATAGTTTTTCAGATATTTCTGCATTGCTGTATCCGTCAACAATAAGTCTTAATACATCCATCTCCCGATCGGTCAGTTGTATTTTTTCTTCTGACTCTTCAGGGCAGGATTCATCCATTACTTTAGCAGATTTACCGTTGGATAATGTCTTTAGAATAGTTTCAGCAATAGCAGGATCAAACCATGCGGCACCATCATAGACGGATTCTATAACGTGTATAAGCCTGTCAGGTTCTATATCTTTTAGGCAATAAGCGTTAGCTCCTGCTCCAAGTGCAGCCCAGACTTCATCTTCATTATTGTGAGAGGTTAAAACTATAATTTTTATTTTATTATCAAACTTTTTAATTGATTTTGTTGCTTCAATTCCATTTATACCCGGTAATCCTAAATCCATTAATACAACATCAGGGTTATGTTCTTTGGCCAGCTCAATTCCTGTTTCACCGTCTTCGGCTTCCAGGATTAACTTTACCTGATCCATAGATTCCAGAGCTGTTTTTAATCCAAATCTTGTTAGAGTATGGTCTTCAATGATTAAAATACCTAACTCGCACAATTTATTCACAATTTTGCTCCTGATTTTATTTTGTAAATGGAAGAGGGTAAGTACTATATACCATGCTAGGTCAAACTATTAAACAAAAAATGTTAATAAATTAAGAGATCGAAACGAAAATAATTGAACTATTGACCTGAAAGACTTTTATTATTGCTTTAACTGTCCAATGGTATGCTAAAATAGAAGATACTGCCTTTACCCAGCTGACTTTCTGCCCAGATTTTGCCGTTATGTTTTTCTATAATTTTTTTAGATAAATATAATCCCAGGCCTGTTCCTATTTTGCGGAATTTTTTTGCTTTAGAAAAAAATCTGCCAAATATGGATTCCAACTCAGATTTAGGAATTCCTTTTCCTGTGTCTGTGACGTTAACTACAATTGCATTATCTATTTTTCCTGCATCTATGGTAATTGTACCGCCTTTTGGGGTATATGTCAGTGCATTGCTTATTAAATTTATCATTACTCTTTTAATTTCTTTTTTATCAATTCTGACAACAGGAATTTCTTTGGAGATGAGATTAGTTAAATTTTGATTATTTTTCTTTGCAATAGGTGTAAGTTCTGCAACACAATCCTGTGCCAGTTTTTTGATATTTGTTATCTCTGTATTTAGCTCATCTTGCCCGGATTCGTACTTGTAAGTATCTAATAGACTATTAACAAGTCCTAACAGATCATTATTACTTTCAAGCATATTTTCCATAGCTTCTTTTTGTTTATCAGTAAATGGGCCGAATATGCCTTTTAGAAAGAACTTTAAAGTATTAGCTTCTGCTAAAATGGGAACTCTGAGATCATGAGTTAAAGTGGCTACAAAGTCTTCTCTCATTTTGTCCATTTCTTTCAGTTCAGTAATATCTCTCAGGACTATTACATAAGTAGGAGAACCTACTATTCCTAAAATTTCAGAGGAATTTAAGCTTAATAGCTTTTCTGTTTTAGTTTTTTTATTGATAACTCGAACTTCAGTAGGGGCCAGACGTTCATTTTGTGCTATCAAGGGGCAGTTTTCTGAAATATTCCGCTTGTTTTTGGTGCAGTCAATTGCACATTTGCACTGTATAAACTCAGCCAGATACTTTCCTGTTATTTCTTCCTCTTCAAGTCCTGACCAGATACTAAGAGTCGGGTTGACTTTTATGATTTTACAGTCTCTTGATATAGCTATAACTCCATCTGCAAGTGAATTAAAAAGAGCTTCCAGGTATTCTTTTTGGCCGTGGAGTTCTCTTTGATAATTTTTAATTCTATTTTCTCTATCCTGTAAAGATTCAATCATTTTATTGATATTTATTGCAAGCTGAGCTATTTTTCCGGTTGCTTTAATTCTTACTCTCTTGGTTAAATCCCCCTGCTTTACTGCCATTGCGACTCCTGCTATCTGTTCTAGCGAGTTAATTAATTTTTGAGCAGTTAGATAAGTGGCCGCAGATACTATCAATCCGATAATAAGGATAGTCAGTATTATTAGAACGGTATTTTGCCTTTTAAATTTGATAAGATCATTGGTGGGTTTAACCAGAAATATTGCCCCAATAGACGCATTATTATAATTATATATGGGGTCTATTGTGTAGATATAGCTCTTTTTAAAGTTATAAAGTATTTTAGTTAAGGTATGAACGTCATTTGTTTTACAAATTTTCGGCTCTGATTGAGCTTTATCTTTATAAATTTCAGCTATTACATAATCTTTTTGGATAAATATGAGGTTCCCGGTTATTAAATTGGAAATCTCGTTATGGAGCCTGGAATTTACTTTTATGAATTTAATTCCAAGCAGTATTTTATTTGTATTTTTGATTTTGTTAGCTGAAACATGCGCTAAGCTGGCTATAAATTTTGATTCATCAGTCTTACCGGTTTTGATTTTAAGTTTATCAATATTTTTATAGTGTTTTTTGATTATATTTTCGGGGATTATTTCTGTTGAGCTAACCTGATTTTTAATTGCATCTTCTAAAATGGGTTTTAAATGATCGAATTTATTTATCTCATTATATTTAATAATGAGCAGGATATCGGCTATATCTGTATCGTCATTAATGATAGTGCTAGTAGATGGCTCATCTGATTTTCTAATGATGTAGTTTTCCAGCTCTTTAGCTGAATTATTATAAGCCAGCCTTATGGCGTTTAAATTTGTATCAAGGTTATTTGCGTTTTGATGTTCGATTTTGTCAAAAATAGCAATAGAAAGCCATGTCATTATAGCCAATGGCAAAAAGATTAAAGTGAGAAAACTAAGAAAGAAATCTTTTCTGATTATAAATAGCATATAGTGCTCTCAAAAATATCTGTTAAATTGATCCTATACTGTAGATCAGTGTACCATTTTTATTCTGCTTTTGAGAACGTAGAATACCATGAATTCTTAATACAATTTATAGAAAAATTGAGATTATTTAACTTAAGCTACTAAAAGATTTCATTATTATTAATTTTATATTTAACTTCTTCACCTGTTTCATTGGTAAGAATAAAGTAGTACTCTTTCAGGTCAAACAGATTATCAAACTTGAATATATAACAATTTACGGCTGAAAATGGGTGTGCAGGAAAGAAGTTATCTTTTTCTGCAACTTTTTGGGCATTTGTTTTTTTAGGTTTTATTATCTTTTTCTTTTGACCCTCATATTCGTTTATATCAACGATTTGAGCTTTATAATTATTAGCAAAGTCTTCTGTGTCTCCATAAAGAGCTATAAGGAACCTAACCTCGTTTTTCTCTTTTATTCTGTCAATTTTGCTGTATAGGCGTTTCTTTATGGTTTTTATGTCTTCTTCCATCTTTCCGGTTGAATTTTGGTCAGTTGTTTTTAGTGCTACCTGAATAAATGGTGAATATATGTTTAATATTCGCCCTGTGCCATCGTTTAGCCAGTTTGAGCTTAAAATATTTTTTGTTGGCATGTCTTTTGACTGAATACCATATTTAATGGCGAGATCAACACTTTCTTCATCGAGTTTGATTAAAGCGAAAGAAAATGTAGTACTAAGAATAAACAGAGTTATACTTAATGCAAATATACTTAAAATCCTCATAAATAAACCTCTCTATATATCTTTGCTTGCTGTAGGAAAAGTTTAGCAGATATAGGCTGGTTAAAAAACTAGCCGATTGGGAATCTAAATAGCTCTATTGTCTAATTGAAGCAAGATTTTCGGCTTTTTTAGCTGCTTGTAAAATCCGCTTTATTTTTGTGTATTGTCCATATTGTAAAGTTCTTGTGTATTTTGAGAAATTTTTATATGCTACATATGAATGTACTAAGTTAAATGACTTAATTTTGATCAAAAGCAACTCATAGTATAGTGTTTACAAAAGTTTATTTATTTATTTAAAATTAGGGAATATAATTAGTTTAAGAGAAATCTTTGATTGTAAAAGTTTAAGAAGTATGGAAATGAGTGGAGTTAACAGTAATATTGTAATTGTTGATGACGAGCCAATTATTACATCAACATTAAAAACCCTTCTAAAGGTTGAAGGCGAATTTACCCCTGCAATATTTAATTCCCCGGCAGAAGCACTTGAGTACATTAAGAAATCAGAAATTGACGTTGT
>DNSU01000159.1:13133-14722 GCA_003499585.1 Cyanobacteria bacterium UBA9579
GAAATCAGAAATTGACGTTGTAATTTCTGATTTCTTAATGCCTGAAATGAATGGTATCGAATTTTTAGCAGAAGTAAAGAAAGTTCATCCTGGAGCCAGCCTTATTTTGCTAACAGGATATGCTGATAAAGAAAGTGCAATTAAGGCGATTAATGAAGTAGGCCTTTATAGATATATCGAAAAGCCCTGGGATAACGAAGATTTAATACTCTGTATAAAAAATGGAATTGAAAGAAGTCATTTACTTGAGAAGCTTGAGCAGAAAGTCAGCGAATTATCAGAAGCCAAAAAGCAGCTGGAAGTTTACAACGAGCAGTTGGAAGCTCTGGTTAATGAAAGAACGCAAAATCTTGTAAAATCCAACAATAAACTAAGTGCAGTAATTAATCATAGTGCTGATGGTATTATAACCATTACAAAAGATGGAATTATAAATCAGGTTAACCCTGCATTCGAAAAAATGTGCGGGTTGTATAAAAAAGAAATAATCGGGAAGATTTTTCCAAAAATCTTTTCCTGTAGTGATAATGAGCCTGTTTATAACAAGTTAAATCCGCAAAGAGATGTGTTTTTAAGAGATTATGAAGTAATAAACCAGAAAAGTTCTAAGAATGTGCCTGTTGAGATTAGCTTTGCCCCGATCATTTCAACTGAACAGGAAGAAGTTAAGCATTATGTTGGAGTTGTCAGGGATATAACATTACAGCTAGAAACAGATAGATTAAGAGAAGATTTTATTGCTACACTTACTCATGACCTTAGAACTCCTTTATTGGCTGCAATACAGACATTGCAATTCTTTCTGGATGGTTCTCTTGGGGAATTGGCTGAAAGGCAGTCAAAATTACTTGAAACAATGCTTTATAGCAATCAGGATATGCTTGGTCTGGTAAATGCACTTCTGGAAGTATACAAATATGAATCAGGACAGCTCGTTCTTTGTAAGGATTATTTTGATTTAAATGATCTTATTACTCAAAATGTTCACGAATTGCATTCTTTGATAGAGAAAAAGCAGATAGAACTTGTTATAGATAAAATAAGCAATGAAAAAATCTATGCTGACAAACAGGAATTAAGGCGTGTACTTGCAAATTTACTTGGTAATGCTATAAATTATACTCCTCAGGGAGGTAAGATCAGGGTACAGACAGATTTTAGTGATGATACTGTAACTATAGCAGTAGAAGATAATGGAACTGGTATTCCAGAGGCAGATATTTCTAAATTATTTAATAGGTTTTCTCAGGGTACAAGTAAAAAACGCTCTTGTAGTACAGGGCTGGGGTTGTATCTGTCGAGGCAGATAGTAGAAGCTCATGGGGGAAGAATTTGGCTTGAAAGTGAACTTGGGAAGGGGAGCAGGTTTATATTTGCCATTCCAAAGATAAAAGATTTAGTGTGTAAGGAATAAGTGAGGGGCAGTATGTCAAATAAAATAAAGGTGTTGCTTGTAGAAGATCATACTATGACAAGAATGGGGCTTCAGTTAGTAATGGAAAAAGCTGAAGATATAGAAATTGTCGGAGAAGCAGAAGACGGCCAAAAAGCTGTGGAATTGACAAAAGAATATAATCCGGATGTCATAT
>DNSU01000114.1:0-626 GCA_003499585.1 Cyanobacteria bacterium UBA9579
AACTTTAATGAGACAGCTTCTTAATTACTCTATTATAAAGGAAGGAGACTAGAATTAATTGACTACAACTAAAAAATCCACTATGCTTTGAGTAGATTTTCAAGAAAATATGATGAATTACGGATCAAAATATGATTGAGTTATTGATATTAACTGTATTACTGGATAATAAATCCAGCATTTACGGAATTAAGCAAAAAATTGAAAATAATTTCTCTTTATTTTTTAAAACCAGCTTTGGTTCTTTATATCCCGCTCTTAAAAAGCTTGAAAACAATAAATATGTGACCTCTAAAACACAATTAAGCTCGGGAGGTCAAAAAAAATCTGTATATTCAATAACTAATGAAGGAAGAGAATATTTTAATACTTTAATGACAGAAAATCTGCCTGAGAATCCTTCTACAGCCAGTCAACTTATTAATATAAGACTTATAGCATTGTCTAAGATCGAAATTGAATCTCAAAGACAGGTTATTAACTCAATATTGAACTATCTTGAGAATTACAAGCTAAATATAGAAATATTGCTAAATAATACTGAGCTGAAGAAATCTCATAAAAAATTTATAGAATATAATTTGCATAAAATTTCAGAAGATATTAAATGGATTAACTCAATATTG
>DNSU01000114.1:709-1734 GCA_003499585.1 Cyanobacteria bacterium UBA9579
CATTTGGATTTAATTTTTTAGATTACTTTATGACTTAAGTGCAGGAATTTTACTTTCTAAAATTGGTAAAGATTCTTCCATATACTTTATTATGTTTTCTGTTGTCCAGCAAACTGATGTGAAGAAATCAAGTTCAAGCTGAATATTAGCTTTAATCGTCTCTAGATTAGGTACAGCACTAATATTATACTGCTTAGTATACTTCCAAACTTCACCTTGCAAATATGTCGATAAAAATACATTGCTAATTACATCATTTCTGACTTGAGCAAGATTATCTTGTATGGATTCAATTTTTGCCTGGATTTCATCAGCTTTAGCTTCCTGATCCTCAAATAAAGAGCAAATTTCTTCTAATGCAACCTGAACAGGTTTGGCCATCTGGTCAACTTTCTTAATTAATTCATGCTGATTTTTCAGTTGCTGATAAATAGAACCGTTTGACTGTTGCCATTTATCCTGAGTTTTCTCAACTACACTGGATAATTCCTGCTCAAGAACAGAATTTTGATCGGCTAGAATGCTTAATAGTTCATCAAATTCCATATACTCCATGCCATTAATCAGAGCACCGTTTGTTGAAGTATTGATGATTCTTGCAGGATTATGCTCCCGAGTGAATATTTCTTCAAATTGTCTGATAAACAAAGCATAATCATCTCTTGTTGTTAGCATTTGACCATTATGACTATTAACCTGTACTAATTTCTTTATATATTCATTTGGAACAATATAATATCCGCTATCTGTTATATTTGCTTCTTGCCCATCAGCATAAATCTTACCGTTTAATATAGCAAGATCCAGTCCTGCAAAGGCTATAAGTTTAAAACCCAGAGCTTTTGCAAAATAATAGCTTAAAATAGATACTGTACCGCCGGATTTATATATACCTATATCACCACTCATATGCTCCTTGAACCAGGAAGCCAGGGTATCTGTTTCGGAGAAATATACTAATTTTGATTTAAAGTTTTCTCTAATAATGCAATCTTCTGCTCTTGTGTTAACTACAAGATTGATTT
>DNSU01000114.1:1795-4431 GCA_003499585.1 Cyanobacteria bacterium UBA9579
ACAAGATTGATTTTAGCCAAATCATCTTTTATTCCTGCAGTATGTCTTGCAAGATAATTTGGTATTGCATCAGCAAAAGTTGCAAAATCAGGAATAATTTCGTTTTTAATTAAATACTTTAATACAGGTGCAACAGCTATGATTATAAACTTGTCTCTATTTTGCTTAATCTTCTCAACTTGATCGGCTAATGATGGGCCAGCTGAAACTATTAATGCAGTCTTATTAGCAAATGCACCTTCTAAAAATCCTACGGGTCTGGTCTCAGGGAAATAGGACATATTTAAAATGCTGTTCTGTACCCAGGATTTACACAGATTAAAAATAGTATTCTGATCAGATGATTTGGACTCGCATATTGCGACTGTCGCCTGAGTTAATTGGACTAATACATCATGCGCTAAAGCAGCATATGGATTTAAGAACAGGAATTCTACCCTATCACCTGATAAAAATTCTGCTTGCAGCTTCTGGGTTAATTCTTCCAGATTATCTGTTATAAATACACGATTGTCAGCAAATTCTGCTGATAAATCTACGTATTCCAGAACAAATCTTAAAACTTCTATAAAAGGTTCAATAATGAAGATTTTAGAATTTGAACTTATATAAGATCTTTTAAATAAATATCCTAATCCCAGTCCGAAAACTATCAGAATATCGTTTATTCTTAAGTCACTTTTAATAGTTCTATGCCACGTTGCCATAGCTTCTCTGACAGGATCCAGAGAACTATGAAGGTTTGTTTTGTTATAACTGATAATTAAATCCTTGCTCTCTGTCTCAATAACTTCAACATTCTCTATACTATCAAGACTAATCTTCTCCAATTTAGAAGCTAAAGCTGGATTTTTCACCCTCAATACTTCCATATTTTTTTGAAACATAATTCAAAAATCCTCTATTTTCTATCTAATAATAAATCCACAACTTCTCTAAAAGCTCCATTTCCAGCTTGAGCCGTCGTTATATAAATATTGTTCAAATCTTTAACCTTACAATTAGCATCCGGTACTGTTACCGCTAATCCTACTTTTTCCAGTACAGGTATATCATTAATATCATCTCCAAGATAACATATATTGGATAATGGTAAAGAGTATTTCTCAGATATAGATAATAAAATAGCCAATTTATCTTTAATCCCCTGATGTACATCTTCAAGATTAAATTTATTGGCTACTCTATCAATTATCTTATTTCTCTCGCCGGAGATTATTGCAACTTTATAACCATTTTTGACAGCTAAAGACATGCCCATTATATCTTTAAAGCTAACTCTCTTGATTTCCTCTAAAGATTCATTTGAATAATAGACAAATCCGTCTGTGACAACACCGTCAAAATCAGTCGCAATTAATTTTATATCGTTATTAAACCTTGACAAATGAATTTTTCACTCTCCTCAACTTCTTGATTATTGGCTTTTCACTCTCATAAACTACCTTATTGCCATTTCCCATCATTGCAGGTAACTGACGGACATCTCTTACCAACCTGAATAAACCTTCCGGCTCGAGACTGGCTGCCTGATCGCTACCCCACATTGTTCTATCAAGAGTAATATGTCTTTCAACACTTACAGCACCTAAGGCTACTGCAATTATTGAAGGAGTTATTCCTCTTTCATGACCACTGAAACCTATAGGGAAATTATATCTCTTTCTGTAATCACTTATTACTGACAGGTTGATTTCATCAGAGTCAGATGGATATGTGGAAGTGCAGTGATAAATAATAAGATCATCTTCACCAAGCACTTCAATTGCATGATCGATCTCTTCTTGAGTACTCATACCTGTAGAAAGCAAAATTGGTTTGCCTTTTGATCTTGTATAACGCAGTAAATTATCATCAGTTAAACAGGCAGATGCTATTTTATAACAGGGAGGATCAAATGAATCAATAAAGTTTACTGACTGTTCATCCCAGCAGGATGCAAACCACATTATCTTTTTAAATCTGCAATATTCATCTATCTCCAGATAATCTTCATAACTAAGTTCAAGACCTCTTTTTAAGTCGCCATTGGTATCACCAAATGGATTAGGACGAGGCATTTCTAGCTCTTCAGCTGTATATACAACATCAACTGTACGCTTTTGAAATTTGATTGCATCACAGCCACTTGATACAGATATATCAATTAATTTTTTAGCAGTTGTAACTGATCCATTGTGGTTAATGCCTATTTCTGCAATAACAAAACAAGGTTCACCATCCCCAATCCATTTTTGTCCAACTTTTACTTTCTTGCCCATACCTTTAACCCACCTTATTTTCTAATTAACAATTGTGATTTTCTAATATTAACATATCCTTTTTATATATTTCTTGGTACATATAAATGAATTTACAAGTGTCACGATAACAACTAACTCAATGTTTTTAGACTATTTCTCCTTGTTTTCATTATCATTAAGATAGTCTTTATAAATATCAGGAAAACCTGATAAGTCAATGTTTTCAGAGTGATCTACAGTTAAATCATTTTCTTCTGGTTCAAGGTCTTCCTGAATTTTTGTTTTCTCATTAAGCTCTGTTAACAAATTAATATTGTTGTTTGTACTTCCTATTACTAGCTGCTTGCCTTTAATTTCAACCAGATGGATGCTTTTTCCCTGTCCTAATGTAGT
>DNSU01000114.1:4503-9115 GCA_003499585.1 Cyanobacteria bacterium UBA9579
CCCTGTCCTAATGTAGTAGTGGATAAAAGGTTAAAATTATTACCTATGCTTGAAGCTAATTTTCCTGATAATAAAGCTACCGGATCAACCCCACGCAATTTATTATAAAGCCAACTAGCTATTAATACCAAAATAATAACAATGGATAAAGATGATAATAAGGTGATTGCGTTAGGTTCCTTAACTGCTTCAGCATTTTTAACGTTATCAGATAAAGGTTCATCATATTCAGGAATATTTATTTTTTCATCTTCATAATTTAAAGCGGGTTTATCCTGTTTGGTATTATTCTCGCTAAGTATAGTATTTTTATTTTCCTGTAAAAATTCTTTTGAACTTTGACTCGTCTCATTTTTATTAGTTTTTGCTAAGGTTTTAACAGGCTGCGTTATATTTTGAACAGGTTGACTGGTTGTTTTTTTGACGGTTGGATTAATCTGCGCTATTTTTTGCGGTGGATTATTTTTAGTGATATTTTCTTGTTTTGGCTTTAAAGTTATTGTATTAAGCCTATTTTGAGTTGCAACTACTTGATCTGCTTTTTTAGTAGTTACAATATTACCAGACTTAGTCTCAACTTTTGAATCTGAAATAATAGTTTTTTTGACAATTCCATTATTAGTGGAAATTGAAGAGCCTGCATTATTTGGCTCTAGATTTTGCTTGTCAGGTCTTATAACAGTGGTATGTATTTTAAAGCCTGCCAGAGACATACTGTCTAAGTCAGATTTAACTACATTTTCAGCATAACTAACCGAGGCAAAAGTTAAATAATTCACCATTAGCAGACAAAAAATCAATATGAAATTATTTATTCTTGATAGCAACTTGCCAATCTCCACCCAGCAACTAATTATCCTCTAACTTTTACTTTATTGATATATTATACTCTAATAATACTTATAATAATAAGAAATTTACAAAAAAGAGACAAATAAACTGTACAACTTAGCCAATAATTTTCCTTACAGTATCAATTAATCTTTCATTGGTAAACGGTTTTACAATAAAATCCTTTGCACCTGACTGAATAGATTCAATAACGGTCCCCTGCTGACCCATAGCAGAGCACATAATAACTTTTGCATTGATATCTATAGCCATTATTTTTTTTAAAGCTGAAATTCCATCCTCCTGAGGCATAATTATATCCATTATAACCAGATCAGGATTGATGTTTTTATATTGTTCTACTGCTTCTATACCGTTTACTGCCTCACCTGTAACTTCATACCCGTTTTTTGACAATAAATCTTTTAGCATTATCCTCATAAAAGCCGCATCATCAACTATTAGAATGCCGGGCATATATTAATAACTCCTTAAAACTCCACTTCTTGTTGCCCAATTATTTTAACATATACATTACCTGTTAGTACATCTATTTGGAGAGTTCTGCCTTTATTGCCTCCGGTATTAGATGAGCTTATATGTAACCCTTCTTTACTTAATGCTGCTTTTACTGCAATAGTATTTCTCATTCCAATATTTAGAATATTACTGCCTTTTTCAAAGCTGAACATTTGAGATCCGCCGGCTATTTTTGTAATTATATTTTCTTTTTTGGCACCTAATTGGCGCATTTGTTCCAATAAATTAGGAACTGCTATATCTGCATACTTTCCGGGTAATGTGTTGGGCTTATTATTGCAGCTGCTATCTGGCAATACTACATGAGCTAATCCAGCTGCCTTAACAACCGGATCATACATTGTAAGACCGATGCAAGAACCTAATCCCGGCGCCATTAGCTTTGCACCAGGAGATTTAGAAACTTTTATTTCACCCATTCTCACATTCATAACCTATTGTTTTCTCTCATCTATTAACAAACGAGCATTTTTATACGTAAAATTTTTATTTTTTTTCATTTACAATTCCAAGCATAGAATCTATTTCTGAGTTTAATTCAACAACATCAGATATAAGTTTTTCAATACTATCTATTTGTTGAGGTATATTAAGATTTTCCAGCGATTTTAATTCGAGTGAATACATTAAGCCATCACTGCCCATTCCTGCACCAAGCAGCATAGCTAAGGCATCAGCAACATGAATTATTGTTATAAGGCTGATGTCATCGCATCCATCAGCAACTGCTATTTCCGGTTGATGATGATATTTAATTACATCAACTAATGTCGACGGAAAATTCCATTTCATCGCCATTTCAGAACCTATCTGGCAATGATTAAAGCCTAGAATTTTATTTTCAGCTTCAACAAAAGATATATGTTCAGAATTAACCAGATTAATTAGCTGATTATAATTAACTCCAACGTATTCATGAATCATCAATTTACCAATATCTCTTAATAGCCCGGCTGTAAATGCAACTTCCGGATCTTTACAGTTAGCAATTTTAGCCAAATATCTTGAATAGACTGCGCAACTAACAGAATTTTTCCAAAGATCACCTTTAGAAAGCCCATATCCTTGAACTTCCTGATTTAATATTCCCTGAGATACAGCAACAAACACAAGGCTTTTTATTGTTTTAAAACCGAGCTTTGCAACAGCATCCTGTATTGAAGTAATTTTTCTTGAGAAACCATAGTGGGCAGAATTGCATAATTTTAACAACAGACTAGTTAAAGCCTGGTCAAGGGAAATAACTTGTGTTAATTTCTGAATATCCAGGTCCATATTATAGCCATCAAGCATTTTTGCTACTTTTATAGCAACAAGGAAATGCTCTGGCAGCTTGTCTATTTTATCAATTACATCTTGTAAAGTTTTATCCATATTTTTTCAACATTATAAAGCTTCTAAACTATTCAACATTTTCATTTTAAGTTATTAATTAATTATACCCAATTTTGTATAATTAAGAACAATAAAATGTATCTCGTTACAATGAGATACGCTAATTTAATTTTAAATTTTAATTATTTTGTCAAAATAAGTCCGAATTAATTTTTATATCTGTCAGGAAATTATATCATCAAGTAGCGCGTTTTCTGAATTCTCAGCCTCTTCGAGCATCCTATAAGTCATATATGCACCAAGGGCTATGCTTTTAGGATCAAGACCTGTCTTTTCTGCAGCTTCTATAATTGCAGCATTTATCTCCGGATTCTTTTCCTTGATTTCATGTATCATTTGCTTCCTCCAGGTATTTACATCCTGAAAGACCTCTTGAAACACGCTTTCCCTTGCTTCCTCAGGTATTAATGGTAACAATTCCAAATCCCTCACTTTATAAACAGTCACATATTATTATAAATACGATTATAGTAAAAACAACTTAACTTGGCATATTTGTAAAATCTCTTAATAATAATTTTCACGGAATATCTAAAATATACTAGAATGAGTTTACAAAACAGAAACTCATCGTTTCAGTTTTGACGCTCCCGCTTCGCATATACCCGTTGAATTACATTTTAAAAATCCGAATTGATTTTTGGAACGTGTATAGTATATAAACTAATCGAGATAGGCATTAAACCTATCTCGACTCAATTTTATATTATTTCACCTGTTTCCGGGTCAATCTCGATAATTTCTTCATCTGGAGTTGGCTCTTCTGAGCCACCAAGCTCTTCAACAGGCTTCATTCTGATAGTACCGGCACCTGTTTTACCTTTGATTATTTTATCTTTATGCTTTTTTACTTGTCTATCAAGCTTATCTGCTAAAAGATCAATGCTCGCATACATTGATTGAGCTTCTTCATGAACGTGTATTTTAGCTCCGTTTAAGAAACAGGTAACCTCAGCAAAGTGATTATCCTGTACACTAGGGTTTTTAATTACCCCGAGAGTAACTTCCATATCCAGAATTTGATCATAATGTCTGATTACTCTACCTAATTTTTCCTCTGCATACTCTCTGAGTGCCGGAGTTATGTCAATATTACGACCATTTATAATAAGTCGCATTAATTTACCTCCTTATTGAACATACTGATAACTTTATGATTATAACCAATATTTTTATTTCTATAAACCCATTTTTTTTTTAAAGTTAAGTAAACTTTATTTTTTACGAATTTGATAATTTAATTAAGCTGAAAAAGTGAGGTACATAACAAAGAATATCTAATACTATAAAAATAATCAAAGTTAACCCTTAATTCGACTATATTTACAGTTTCAAAAATATAGGTGATAATATCACCTAACATTAGTTAACGATTATAATAATTAGACATTACTAAAATATAGTGTACGATTTCTAAAAGAGAATTTAAGAATACGCAGCTGGATGTAAAGGAGATATAAATGCAGGCAGAAATTAACATTAAGAGTCTTTATTCTGATTATGTAAAAACTCTTGAAACTTACATTATGTTCAGAATAAAACAAGAAATGATTCGTCTAACACCTGAATTAAAAGCTAAAAATCGCGCTCCAATTAACCTGAGTATAGGAGCTCCTGCAGAACCCCCTCCGGAGTTTGTCATTAATGCACTTAAAAAAGCTCTTGATGAACCAGGAGCACATTCATATTCAATACCAAAAGGAGAAACATTCTTTTTAGAAGCTGTTGCTGCTCGGATGAAAAAAAGATTCAATGTAGAACTTGATCCAAAAACTGAGATATTCTCCTTAATCGGATCAAAAGAAGGATTATTCAATATGACCCAGGTCATGGTAAATCCAGGAGA
>DNSU01000057.1:0-5909 GCA_003499585.1 Cyanobacteria bacterium UBA9579
TCAGCATTAATTTGAAGACTTCCTGCTTTTGGATTAAAGGTGATATTTCCCAGAGTATTTGTACCTGCTCCTGTTGAATTAATAAATATTCCATTTGCTGATAATGTAGATAGTGCTGAGTTAGAAGATAACAGGTTTCCGGTGGATTTGATATACATACTTCCGGAGTTTGAAGATACCGTAGCTCCTGCTAAATCAATAGTGCTTCCTGATAAAGGATTTGCTAAATTGAGTTCTTTGAATTTATCAGAAAGAATATTATTTTGGGTTACTAATAAATTATTTATATTTCCAAAGTAAATATTATTTCCTGCCAGAATATTTCTTGGGCTAACCAAAGTTAAAGAATCAAACGCAGCAAATATTTTACCTGTAGCGGTAGCATTAGTCAGTAAGCTGTTAGTAAATGTGAAATCGCTTCCATACAAGTATAAGTCATCACCATAGTTTAAGTCTGAATTTGTAAGGTTAATATTACCGGTAGAATTAGTAAATAATCCAATTGAACCTGTTATATTATATCCAGTGATGCCAATATCTCCATTTGAACTCAGGAATTTAACCATGCCACCGCTAAGAGTATTTCCTGAACCTGTTAATGATATTCCTGTATTTCCTGTAACATTAAAGTTGCCTGCAGCTGACATGTTGGAGTTATTTATACTGGTTGTCCCAGTATTGCTGATTAAATTTACATATCCGGAAGCATTAAGATCTGAGTTTTGAATGGTTGATGTATTAGACGAGATATCTATATTTGTGGTGTTAGCAAGAGTTGATGAAACTGCATCTAATGTCAGTATCCCTGAATTAGCATTAATTTGAAGATTTCCTGTTTTAGGATCAAAGGTGATATTTCCCAGAGTATTCGTGCCTATTCCTGTTGAATTAATATACATTCCGTTTGAAGAAAGTGTTGTTGGTACTGATCCTGTTAAAGATATATTACCCGCTGAATTAATATATATAGTTCCAGCAGAGGAAGCTAATGGAGTACCACCTGCTAAACCAATAGTACTTCCAGATGAATAACTATCAAGAAGTGCTTTAAAATCTGTAGCTAAAATATCTGCCTCTGATACAGAAGCACTGGTGATATTTCCAAGGTATAAATCACCGGTAGAAGTCAATGAACTTAGACTATCTAAAGACAATGTATCAAATGCAGAATATATTTTTGCAGCACTGATTGTGGAATTGTTGAATGTAAGAATATTTCCAAAGATATATGAGTTATTTGAAGAGGTTAGAGCAGAATCAGTTGCAGTAATATTACCCAGAACGGCAGCTAATTCAGTGATATTAGCATTGGCAGCAGTAACATTAGTTAATTGTAAATCACCTGCTGTAGCTTTTATTCCTATCGATCCAGGAACAGAAGCACTTACATTAAACAGAATATTGTTTATTTGATGCGTTCCACTACCATCCAAGGACATGGAAAAACTAGTGGCATTTAATATTGATGGGTCAACACTTTCCCCGATTAATGTCAAGTTACCATACGGTAATAATATACTTATTTTATTACCAGCAGAAATAGAATTAGGAAGAACTCTGCTCGCTCTGATTGTCAGATCTGTACCAACAGCAGCAGGATTATCTCCTAATTCATTATAAATTTCATGCCCGGAAGCCCAGCCTATACTTGGTACACCTGAACCTAAATAAAGAGTTTGTCCTGCATTAAGTCTTCCGGTATTTAACTGCAATTCCTTAAATCCTAGATACATATTTCCAGTTGCAGCTAATGTAGTTCCTGCAAGTAGATTATTTGTAGCATTTTCTGAATAATAATACATATTTCCTGCAGAAGAAATATCAGAATTTATATCGATTGGGCCGCTTTGTGAAAATAAACCTATATTACCAGCTGTAGGCGTATTCTGAGTGTAAAGCATATCAGATCCAAGAGTTACGCCATTATTGCCGCTAATTCCGATATTTCCTGCACTACCGGCTCTGGTAATCAAAGTAAGATTATTTAAATCTGTCAGATTATCTGAATCTATGAAGATATTATTAGCAGTCAGTGTTGTATTTACTGTGCCATTCAGGTACAAGCTGTCAGATGAAAGTATATCAAGGTTTCCTGTTGCATTAGCTGTCAGATTTTTTATGGTGGTTGACCCTGTTCCGTTAATTAATATATCTCCGGCACTCATTATACTTATATTAGGAGAGATTAGACGTTCCCCGCCTGCTAACAGGTTAATGTTTACATTACCAGCTCGAGATGTCAGTCCTGAAAAGGTAGTTGCAAAGGCAGAACCAGTGAATAAATCAGCTGGATCTCCACCATCAATTGAATCCCAGCCTCCAAGTTTAATATTTCCAGATGGTGCTGATAAAGCACCAGTGCCGTTTAAATTCAATGTATTAAATGCAGAATATATATTACCAATAGTTGCTATACTTGAGTTAGAACTAAGAATATTGGAATATATATAAATATTTCCTATATTGGCCCCTGTAAAAGTCACTCCTGAGCCAATAGTGATATTTCCTGTCTCTGATCCCAGACCGAGATTACCAGGACCTCTGAGATCAGAGCCTGTGCCAAGCATAAGACCGTCTGCACTTCCTATACCCAGATTATTAGTAGCATTTAAAAGAGTATTTTCTATAGTCAAGCTGCCTGAAGTATTAAGATAAATGTCTCTTGATGTTATTGTTGTACCATAAGTACCATTTAACAAGATATTACCTATAGAATCAAAGATTATACTTCCTGTAGCTGTGTCTGTATTTAAATTAATATGTTTCATATTTATTGTGCCATCAGCATTAAAATATGCAGATGTGGCATTAAAATATGCCTGTGTAAAATTAGGTCCGTTTATAACAAGATTACCACCTGAATCAATATTTAAATTTCCGCCTGATTCTACAGAAGTACCGCTTGATAATAGTGAGATAGCTGTGTTGCCTGTAAGAGCAGTAAGTGTAAGAAATCTGGTTCCAACAGAAGTCCCGCCAAATATAGTTCCAAAGGCATCACCACCAGAGCCTAAACTGCCAAAGGTAATATTACCATTTGTTGTCCTGATTTTAGCGTCATTTGACAATGATAAAGTATCAAATGATGAATAAATTTTATTTGTTGCATTGAGATATCTGGCATCGAGATTAATAGTATTTCCATACATGTACATATTACCCGCTGCACTAACAGCAGTTGCACCACCACCAATTGAAATTGTGCCTGTTTCAGTAATTAATCCCAAATTACCACTTGTTGAATTAACATTGACGTCAGGCTGTATCGTTATTCCTGTCTTGGCACCAATACCAAGATTATTTACAGCAGTTAAATGTGAGCCTATAGTTACATTACCATCTGAATCAAGGTTTATTTTATTTGCAGAAAATGTTGGCAAAGTACTTGTTCCATTGAATAAAACATTTCCAGTAGAATCAATGTTAATAAGTCCTGAAGTTGCATTTGCACTCAGATTAACATCGGTTATTGTAGTTGTACCGCCTGCATTTAAATAAATGGAACCTGTTGTTGCTGTTATAGTAGGATCAGGATTAGTAGTCGCACTGGTTCCATTTAAGAGTAGGTTTGCTGCAGAATTTATGTATATATTACCGCTATTTGAAGTGATTCCGGAAGAATCTCTTAAATCAAACTCCATATTATTATTAAGTGCAGGGATATTACCAAATCTGGTAGCAAATTTCGTTCCGTTAAACACATTTTGTATTGAGTCAGCATTTGCAGGATCTGGCAAGAATCCTAAATTTATATTATTTCCCACTTGTAAATACTCATTGCCGAATATTCTAAATAGGTTAAATTCAAGATGTGCATTATTGTTAATTGTAAGAGATTCACCAATTGTAAATTGGTTAGTATATGCATAAATATTTCCAATATTATCTGTATAAGAAAACAAAGATATCGCACCTGTTGTTGAACCTATACCTAAGTTATTTGCTGTAATATCAAGGTTACCTGTACTTATATTTTGGGTACTTCCAATACCAATATTGCCATTAGTGGCATTTAGTGCAAAATTATTAAGTGCAATCACACCTGGAGAATTAATATAAATTGATGACGCATTCAAAGATGCACTTGGAGTGCCAAAAGATGCAGCTATATTAACATTACCATTTGAATCCACATCAATAATTCCACTTGTTGAAGTGATATTACTAAGGTTTGATATTAATTCTATTTTCAAATCACCTGTTTTATTGGTATAACCACCAAATCTCTCAGCAAATGAAGAACCATTAAACACTGAAGAAATTGTTTCACCACTTGAAGGCAGTGTTCCTAGATAAATGTTCCCAACAGCTTCTATGTCAGCACCGTTAAGCAGCTTCATATTATTAAAGGCTGAATAAATATTTCCTGAAGGGGTCAGATTTACGGTATTAACAGTGAAAATATTTGAGTAAGTATATAAATTATTTCCTATAGTAAGTGAAGTACTAGGATTAATAGTAATGTTTCCTAATACCGACCCTAAACCCAGATTAGTTGCATTCAGAGTAGCACCGGTTAAAGTAACATTTCCTGTATTAGAACCTATGCCAATATTTCCACTATTTGCATACAAATATGTATTCGGAGCATTTACTTTATCGATTAAAATATCACCAGAATTGCTAATATCTATATTACCCGTAGTGGCATTAACCAAGACATCATTAATATGGGTCTGACCATTTGCATTTATATATACTGAAGAACCAGAAATAGAACCATATGAAGTACCATTAGAAAATCCATTTATAAATATACTTCCGGGTGACTTAATATTTACAATTCCCCCTGCTATAAATTCATTGTGGGAATTATCTGTTGTCCTTTGCAAAAGATTCATGGTCATATCAGTGCCATAATTAGTCAGCGTTTTAAATCTGGAGCCAAATGTATTATCTTCATCGAATATATTTAAAATTGACTGAGAATCAGAAGGGAGGTAACCTAAATATATATTGCCATTTGCAGCTTTTACATCACTGTACCTATACCCGCCATCGTCTGGATTCCAGATCTCAAATGCCATATAAATATTGCCGTTATTAGATATAAAATCCGCATCAGGCTTAATTGCATTAGCATAGACATACAAGTTGTTATCTGCCGTTAATAAAGTATCATCCCAATGAGTATTTAAATTACCTGATGTTGTGGCTATACCTAAATCACCTTGTGAATTTATATGAGTACGGGCACCAAAAGAAATATCACTTGAAGCACCAATACCTAACTTTGCATATGCAGTGCTGGTATCTTCGTTGGTATTATTGATAGCATTGAGATACACACCTGATCCAACACCAGCTGTTACATTAACATAGCCAGAACCTGCATTTAAATAAATTTTATTAGCATTAAGATAGTGTGGCGATGAAATACCATCTATAGCTATATTTCCAGGAGACGTGATGTTTAGAGTTCCAGCAGTTTTAATATGTGTAAGATTTCTGATGCTTGCATCTGTTAAATTAATCTTTGCAGCATCAATATTAATGACATTATTATCATTATATTGATCATAAGCGCCACCAGCTTCACCTGCAGATACTGTAGCATTAGATCCTAATGCAATTGATGTACCTGCCAGAGTATCTCCTGTTGCTTTTAACGTAATGGATCCACTTGCAGTACTAATTGCATGAGCTTCAATTAATCCCTCAAGGTTTATACCAACAGCTTTAGCACCATCATTGGAATATGTACTTATATTTGGACTGCTTGCATAAGACCAGAGATTTATGTTCTGTCCTCTTATATATGGTGTTGCCTGTCCATTTGCACTATCAAAATAATGAGAAATCACGCCATTATTCGCACCTGTGGCCAAACTAGTTGGAGTATAATCATAAGGATTTGCTGTGTTAAATGTGACATTAGCACCAGTTATCAGGTTAATGTTGTCGGTTTT
>DNSU01000057.1:6005-7622 GCA_003499585.1 Cyanobacteria bacterium UBA9579
TAATTAATGCTATTATATGAATAAGCACCAGCTTCACCAATAGACCCAATATTTATGATATTTCTGGCAATTAAGTCTATTGAACGATGAATACTATCAGATGTATTCTCTTTAATATATGTACTTAATATGCCATTATTGTGGATATCTGCATTAATCGTGTCAAAGACAATTACATTATCATCCCATTGAGAAGCACCTGTAAGAGTAGAAATATCTGCAGTGATATTATTTACGCCATATAAAAGTCCTGTTGCCGTGGTCAGAGTTATTGCATCAGCATATATCTTGCCTTGTTTTCCTACAGTAATTCCATTTGGACTTACAAAAATCAAATGTCCGCCAATATCACCTGTATCACCTATTATGCCCATAATTTTCCCGTTTATGGTCATTGCGTTACTAACTCTATTGATATAATATCTAACAGAGCCAGGAAAAATCATTTTTACAGTATCATACATACTATCTACAGTGAAATCTGAATAATTTGAAAGAGCATAATTACCATTAATATTAGGTGATTGTGGAGTAACAGTATAAAGGGTTCCTAATCCATCAACAACAGGGCTTACAGTTGTACCGTCAGTTTGTGTAATAGTAGATGCCGAGAATCCTGGATTGGCACAATATAACCCGACACCAATAGTCAATGATGCCGCAATTGCTAATATAGAAGATTTAAGATGAGCTTTCCGGAAACTCATACGCTCGCCACTCCAGACAGTTTTTCTAATTATATAATTTATCTGATTATATTAGAAGTTTTTATTGATTTTTGGGATAATAATTCGAATTTAAAATATAACAATTATATTTATCAGAATAACATTTTTGCAGAGAATTTAAAGTCCTCCAGAAAATGTAATATTTCAAACTTACTTATAAGTTACTCTTCGGGAGATAAAAATGTTTTAATAGTTGTTTACAAAATCAAATGCACAAATAAACCACCATTAACCAGATTTGACGGTTTGTTAGATACTATAAACTTATCGTTGTTATGATTTGTCGAAAATGTCGTTATTAAAATCCTTTCAATAGTTCATTTCTCTAAGACATTTATCCTGCCTTTTAAAAACACAAACCACTCTTCAGATTTTTTCTGAATTTCAAAAAAGTTATAGCCATTTCACTGATTCTGACTTTGATACGCTGATTTTTAAAAAAATTACGAAAATCAAAAATAGTTTATGAATTTCAATAGGCAAAATTTAACAAATAAAAATTAAAAGTTTTAAGATTTATATTATAATTATTTCGATAGATAAAAGACATATATGAAAATTCTATGTACATTTGAGTCAGTAGCGGTTTATGGAGTATAATCTATGAAAATTATAGTTGAAAAAGAAGGACAAAATATGACTAGAGAACTCTCTGCTCTTCAAAAAGCCAGATTGGGATACAAACCTAAATTACCAAAAGTTCTAAGAAACGGTATTAAAAATTTAAATCTCGAATATGGTGTTCCTACTCAAGCTATAGCAGACGCTGACGACGTTCAGGAATTATTTCCAAACTCATACGGGAAGCCAATGGCAACTTTCACATCCAAACATGATGCGGTCCCGAACAAAACAACTAATGTAGGTGTGATTCTTTCAGGTGGTCAGG
>DNSU01000057.1:7691-9152 GCA_003499585.1 Cyanobacteria bacterium UBA9579
TTTCAGGTGGAAAGGCTCCCGGTGGGCATAACGTAATTGCAGGCTTATTTGATGCCTTGAAAGAAGCTAATCCAGACAACAAATTATTTGGTTTCTTATGCGGACCAGCAGGCATTATTGATGGAGAATATATCGAAATCACCGGCAATTTGATGGATGAATACAGAAATACAGGTGGCTTTGACATTATAGGTTCAGGCAGAACCAAACTTGAATCAGAAGAACAATTCATGAAGACCTGGAATACCTGCCAAAACTTAAATATCTCTGCTGTAGTAGTAGTTGGTGGCGATGACTCCAACACTAATGCTGCACTATTGGCAGAATTCTTCCTTGAAAAGAAAGCAGGAATTCAGGTAATTGGCGTTCCAAAAACCATTGACGGTGATTTAAAGAATGACCAAATTGAAATTTCCTTCGGCTTTGATACAGCAACAAAAACATATGCTGAATTAATCGGAAACATCGAAAGAGATGCTAATTCAGCTAAAAAATACTGGCATTTCATCAAATTAATGGGAAGAAGCGCATCACACGTTGCTCTTGAATGCGCATTGCAAACACATCCAAACATTACTCTTATTTCTGAAGAAGTTGCACAGAATAAAACTTCTCTCTCTGAAATTGTTGATTATATGACAAATATTGTCGCAGAAAGAGCAAATAGAGGTAAAAACTTTGGCGTTGCAGTAATTCCTGAGGGAATTATAGAATTCATTCCTGAAATGAAATCAATGATATCAAATTTAAATGATAAACTGGCTCTTTGCGAAGATGAAGCTGATTATATGGCATTATCAACCAAGGAAGAAAAAAGAGAATATTTAAAAAACAAGTTAGAAGCACATAACGCGGAAGTATTCGCATCATTACCTGAATCTATTCAGGCTCAGCTATTGATGGATAGAGACCCGCACGGTAATGTTCAGGTTTCTAGAATTGAAACAGAGAAATTACTGGTAGAGATGGTGCAGGCTAAATTGACAGAAATGAAGAAAAATGGCCAGTATAAAGGTAAATTTTCTTCACAAACACACTTCTTTGGCTATGAAGGAAGATGTGCAGCCCCATCGAATTTCGATGCTGACTATTGTTACTCATTAGGGTATAATGCCTTTGCATTAATTCTGTTTGACGTTACCGGTTATCTCTCATCAGTCAAGAACTTAACAAAACCTGCTGATGAATGGATCGCTGGTGGGGTGCCACTTACAATGCTTATGAATATGGAAAAACGTCATGGTCTAATGAAACCTGTTATTCAAAAGGCATTAGTTGATATTAACGGCCCTGTGTTTGGTGAACTTCAGAAAAACAGAGAAATCTGGGCTTATGAAGATCACTACCTTTTCACTGGCCCTATTCAGTACTATGGTCCTTCTGAAGTTGCTGATGCTCCAACTAAAACTATTCAATTAGAAAGAGAGTAAATTAATAAAATTCATTTAAACAGGGCTGCAA
>DNSU01000057.1:9243-10340 GCA_003499585.1 Cyanobacteria bacterium UBA9579
CTGTTTGTTATATTAACAAGATTTTTACCTCTTAAGGCAGTACAAAAATTATTAATACAATAATAAAATAAGTATTTAGGTGCATATTACTTGTAATTAGAATAAAAACAGGATTAATGAGAAATAAAACTTTATTTTTATGCCCGAATCCTGAATTTGACAAGAGAAAACATAACGGTATAAGTAAATTATATCGAATATTCTGTTTGGAATTCGGATATAACCTTGAAATTATCGATCTGGATTTTTTAAGTACTTTTATCCCTGAGGATGATTATTCCCAAACCCTTATAATCGCAGGGGGAGACGGGACTATTCATAGGGCAATTAACACTATTCCCGATGAAGCTTTTAAAAAATATGTTTTTGGGATTATTCCATCCGGTACAGCAAATGAATTTGCAAAAGGTTTATCTATTCCACTGTCTATGTATGAATCTGCCTGTATGATTGCTCAGCCTAAAAAGATATATTATCAGCATCTCGGCATTATCAATGAGGAATACAAGTTTGCTACAGGGATTATGTACGGGATTGCGAATAAAATTCTTCAATATACACCAACTATTGCAAAACATTATCTTGGAATGGCAGGATTTCAATTTGGTTTTTTAAGACTTTATGCTGAATCATTCAGGCCATGGGCAGGTTTCATCAAAAAATTCAAAATTGACTCGAAAGAATTCAGAACAAATTATCTTCTGATTAATAATACAACTTTAAAAAGCAAAGATTTAGGCCCTGAAGATATTGATGGAGAAGACAGGAATATGTTTTCACTGATATATATCCATTCCAGATTAAAACCACGAGATATTATTAGAGTTATGCTCAAACATCATATGCACTACCGTATACTGTATGATCCTGCCTTAAATTATGAGCAATTAGCTGAAATAAACCTGCAGTTTGAAAATGATTTGGAATTTATGCTTGATGGAGATATGTATATTTTCTCATCTCCATTAAAAATTAAATTATTTGATAAACCAATGGCCGTTATTTCGGGTTAGTTTTCATTTAATTATAGAATATGAAGTTTTATAAGGATATTAGATATGAATAATCACAAAGACCATAATCACCAGCATATGATG
>DNSU01000057.1:10409-11055 GCA_003499585.1 Cyanobacteria bacterium UBA9579
CATATGATGGAAGATTTTAAGAAAAGATTGATAATCTCTCTTATTTTAACTGTTCCAGTACTAATTTTATCAGAAACGATACAGGAATGGTTAGATTACACCCTTAGAATCCCTTTTCATGGCTATGTATTAATTGTTCTATCAGCTGTAATTTATTTTTATGGCGGGTACCCATTTTTACTGGGTAGTTATAACGATTTAAAAAAACGCCAGCCCGGCATGATGACCCTTATTGCCATGGCAATATCAGTAGCTTTTTTCTTTTCAAGTGCAGCTGTGATTTTTAATCTAGGAACAGGTTTTTTCTGGGAATTGGCTACTTTAATTGATGTAATGCTGCTTGGTCACATGATTGAAGCAAGGAGCATCATGGGAGCCTCCAGAGCTTTAGAAGAACTGGCTAAAATCATGCCAACAACCGCCCATCGAATAAAAGATGGAAAAGTAGAGGATGTTCCAGTATCCGAACTTCAAAAAGGGGATATAGTTCTTATTAAACCAGGAGAAAAAATCCCTTCTGACGGGATAATTACTGAAGGGAAGTCTGACTTAAATGAATCTATGTTAACAGGTGAATCAAAACCCGTATCTAAAGAACCTGGGAATGAGGTAATTGGCGGTTCTGTTAACGGGGAAGGCTCATTAA
>DNSU01000057.1:11123-11463 GCA_003499585.1 Cyanobacteria bacterium UBA9579
GCTCATTAAAAGTTAAAATTCAAAAAACAGGCGAGGAAACTTACCTATCTCAAATTATTGACTTAGTAAAACGATCACAGGAAAGCAAATCCAGATCACAGAACTTAGCTGACAGGGCTGCTGCTTTTCTGGTATATACAGCAGTTTCTATTGCCATAATAACTTATATTATATGGACACTTCTGGATACCTCTATGTTTGCTCTTAGAAGATCTGTCACTGTTCTGGTAATTGCATGCCCTCATGCCTTAGGCTTAGCTATTCCACTTGTTGTAGCATTGTCAACTACGATAACTGCAAGAAGCGGCATTTTGATCAGAAACCGATCAGCCTTTGAAAT
>DNSU01000215.1:0-1274 GCA_003499585.1 Cyanobacteria bacterium UBA9579
TAAAAAATTGCATTCAAATAATGGTTTAATCCATAAAATGGGTCATAATGGGAGATTAAAAGCAGAGACTTTGTACACTCCTGAAGTTTATTATTTAAAACTTATTGATGTTTATAGGTCATTAACCTGATTTTTGAGGTGTAAAAATGAGAATTTTACTAATTAATAATTATTTTAGTAATACTGGCGGAGCTGATGTTTATACGTACAGAGTGGGTCAGCTTTTAAGAGAAAATGGGCATGAAGTTTTTTTCTTTGCTACTGATCAAAAACCTTACTTTGAAGATAATTATGAGTATTCAAGCTACTTCCCAAGAAATATAGATTATAAATCACTGTCAAAACTGGAACTAATTAAACATAATTTTAGACCTTTTTATAATTTTGAGGCTGAAGCAAAACTCGATAAATTTATTAAATTAATAAAGCCAGATCTCATACACTGCAACTGCATTTTCTTTAATTTGACTCCTTCAGTATTAAATGCTGCATGCAAAAATAATATTCCTGTTGCTATGACTCTTCATGGACCCCAGTTGATGTGCCCTAGCGTTAAGATGATGTATAAGTCAGAGGTTTATTGTAAAGATAAACACTGTGTATCAGGAAACCCAATTCACTGCATTACTAATAAATGCCTGAACAACAGCTATATAAAAAGTGCAGGAATTACAGCTGAATTTGTATTTAGAAAAATTCACGGCTTGTATACCAAAATATCAGCATATATTTGCCCGAGTCAGGCTATTCTTGATCTGGCACAAATGTCTGGAATAGATAGTAATAGACTATTTTTAATTAATAATTTTGTTGATAGATCACTTTTTAATAATGAGGTTCAGGATTCCAATAAAGGTTATTTTCTTTTTGTAGGCAGATTATCAAAAGAAAAAGGAGCTCATTATCTAATAGAGGCGATGACTAAACTACCCAAAGATATTAAAGTCCATATAGTAGGGACAGGACAGGAAGAAGAAAATTTAAAACTACAGGCAAAGCAATATAATTTATCGAATATTGAATTTATGGGCTTTAAGTCGGGAAAAGAACTGGAAGAAGAGTATAAAAACTGCATTGCAAGCATTTTGCCCTGTTACTGGTTTGAAAATTTCCCTACGACAATAATAGAATCGTTTACTTATGGAAAGCCTGNNGAAGAGTATAAAAACTGTATAGGTACAATCATCCCATGTGACTGGTTTGAAAACTTTCCAACAACCGTTATTGAATCTTTTACCTATGGCAAGCCTGTGATAGGAAGTTGTATTGGCGGT
>DNSU01000215.1:1375-1634 GCA_003499585.1 Cyanobacteria bacterium UBA9579
AGATGATAACATAAACGGATTAGTTTTCGAGACAGGAAACACCGATCAGTTATCTCAGGCTATTTATAAGCTTTATTCAAATAATAATCTGGCACAAGAAATGGGAAATCAGGGAAGACTAAAAGCTCAAAGGCATTATGCTCCTGAAGTATACTATACAAAACTGATTAAGGTATACAACAACTGTACATCTGGCGAATGCACTATTTCATAGAATAAATTAGTTTTTTAAAGTTATATTACTGAATATTTTTAAAAA
>DNSU01000215.1:1713-2405 GCA_003499585.1 Cyanobacteria bacterium UBA9579
AAAGGATGTGACCAAAATGTTTTTTAGTGCATATTTGGGGAATAAAGAGAATTTATCAAACTGGACAAATCTGATAAATGAATACGCAAACTGGTTAAATTTCGATCCTTTCATTGAAATTCGCAGTATAAATAATGAAAAGGTTTTCTCATTTGCCTGGTTAAGGCATAAATCATCAAAAGAAAACATTAAGTTTATTGAAACCAGTGAATATATCGTTTTAAACACAGAGTGCCACCCTATTAGTAATAAATCTTTTAACACTCCGTGGGAATATTTTAAAGATAATGCTGATAAAGACATTGTTCAGTTAGGTATTTCTCTTGCTACTGGTGAGATTAGGCTATTACAACCAATTGCCACACCTGAGCAGTTTTATTTTACCAGCGATTCAAGAGGATGGATGCTTGGTAATGATCTAAGATTACTGCTTCAGTGGCGTGAATTTGATCTGGACGAACATGCCGTTTATGCATTGTTTAAATATCACAGTATCCCTGCTCCACTAACTATATCAAAGAATGTCAAGAGAGTTCCTAATGGTTATCAGTTAAAAATATTTCCAGATCTGCCTGACCCGTTTATGACAGTATCTCAAGAAGTTAAAGAGTATGTTTTTTCGGGAAGATCTTATTCTAATTTGCACTTAAAAGATAAAGAACTGGGGGGTATACTTGATAATATTTTAGGTT
>DNSU01000215.1:2465-4663 GCA_003499585.1 Cyanobacteria bacterium UBA9579
TATTTTAGGTGAATTGCCTGAATCATCATCTTTATTCTTCAGTGGCGGCATAGATTCAACACTTATAGCATTAAGGTTGTCTGAATTAAAACGCACCGACGTAAATATGGTTAATTATGTCTCCGGGCCTAATGATATTAGTGATTATTTAGCATCTCAAGTTGCAAAACACCTTAACTTGCCTATTAATAAAGTATATTTTAATCCAAATGATATTCCTGACATATTAAATAATATTATTAGAGATTATTCTTATCCATTTGTAGATGCATCAACATTTATCGGGAATGATCTTGCCAGATTAACATTGAAAAAACTGGGTAATACACCTGTAATACTTGATGGATCAGGGGCTGACTGTATCTTTGTAGGTGATATGCCAATATATCTTAAATTTGATAAACTGTACAAGGTTCCACTTGTTGCCCAAAAGGCTATTTCTGAAGCATATAAAACATTTGATATGTGGAAAAGCTATACTCCTTTAATAAAGCCATTTCGAGCTTTTAGGCGTACTGCATTGATGCCAATACAAAGCCTGGAACTGGGATGTATTTTTGATGGCATAACCTACAATATTCCAGATCAAATACTAAATAATTTAAAAGGAATGTATACAGATAATATTAGTGCATTATTTGAAGGGTATGAGGAGAATACCAAGAGATTAAATGACTATAAGTTTACCAGTGTGTTAAATGTTATAAAAGCGTCTTCCTCAGGAAGCTCAGCAAAAAGCTATGATTTCTTGCGTCGTAATGGAGTTAAACTTGTATGCCCATTTTTTGACCCGAAAGTTTTGCGATTAAACTACTCAATCCCCTGGGATCAAAAGACATCTGAGGAACCAAAGGCTTTACTGAAAAAAATGCTAGTGCCACAAATTCCTCAGGAATTAATAAATTTTCCTAAACAAGCATTTTTACCAATACATGAAATTCTTGATAATGAAGTTATGAGAGACTATATAGACACTCTGGTATTTAATCAAAATGGACCACTATGTGAGTTTTTTGATATAAAGACAGTAAGAAGGATTTTTAATCATCGTCATAAACATATGGATGCTGATTTTTTCACGCATCTCTGGATAATTATATTCACATCTATCTGGATAGAACAGCTAAAAACCAGTTTTAGTTCCAAATATCAATCTGCAATTAAATAAAGGCATATTAATATGAAAATAAGAAGAAAAACCGTAGGAAAAATATTACTCTTATCATTACTTTATAATGTAGGCCTGTATGTCTTGTTTTCTTCCACTATTTTCTCAAATAAAACCGATATCAAAGCTTTAGAAGATAACTTTTTTGGAGGAGTTGTAATCAATGAAACTAATCACAAAATCAAAGTAGTAGATAACGGCAAAACTATAATAATTCCTCCACGAAAGTCTTCCAGAGATGTAGGAGTGTTTGACGTAGATTATTTCGTAATTCAGGTTCCAACAAGGTACAGAGATAAAGTTTATTATAACGGAGTGGTAAAATTTAATGATTTTTCTTCTTTAAAATTAAGTAGGCAGGAAAAAGTAGATAAAGCTTCGGTTACACTTGATTTTTTTGGTACTAAAAAATGAAAATACTGCTGACAAATAATCACTTTTCCAATTATGGTGGAGCTGATACATATACTTATCATACAGGGAAGTTATTGAGAGAAAACGGGCATGAAATTTTCTTTTTTGCCTCTAATAGAGGTATATTTTTTGATGAAAATTATGAATATTCAAGATATTTTCCTCAATATGTGAGTTACAGATCTTTGTCTAAGCATCAGTTAATAGGAAATGTCTTTAAACCATTTTATAATTTTGAGGCTAAAACCAAACTTAATCAATATATAAAAGAAATAAAACCTGATATTGTTCATTGCAATTGCATAAGTTATCATTTAACTCCGTCAATACTTGATAGCTGTTATGAGAATAATATTCCAATAATAATGACACTTCATGATGCCAGATTCTTATGTCCTGCTGGTCCACTCATGAGAGGAACTGAAACGTATTGTCAAGATGAACTTTGCATAAAAGGCAACCCAATACACTGTTTAATTAATAAATGTAAATATAAAAGCCTACCTGCAAGTGCTTTAGCAACATTTGAATACTTCTTTAACAGGGCTTTAAAGATTTTTAACAAGGTATCAATGTTTATATGTCCAAGTAATGCACTTTTAGAATTAGCAGTAAG
>DNSU01000061.1:0-800 GCA_003499585.1 Cyanobacteria bacterium UBA9579
CGCTCCTGCGTGAGGAGCGACAGTATATGAAAGTTATTTAATGTTTTTGGATATTTCAGGCAATGATTTTGCGAAACTGATTTTTTGATTATCCATTAAATAACTTTCTATAGTAAAAAATAACCTAAAGCTCTTTTATAATCAATATTTGCGAAACCCCTTAGAAAATCATGTTTGCTTTAGGTTCGCATTTATTTAAATTATTAAAATTCCTTCAGGATTATACCCTGCTTTTGCACCAAAGTGTTCTACTCTATTTTCCCAATTTTTTCCAAGATAATAATACCTTAAACTATCTGTTTTAGGATCAACTAACTTTTCAAGGTTATTTTTCAATTCAGTAAACTGAGCAGGATCAAGCAAGCATTCAAATACTGAATTTTGTACTCTTTGTCCCCAATTAACACATAATTTGGCTACTTGGCGAAGTCGTTTTTTTCCTTTTGGAGTTTCTGTATTTACATCATATGTTATTAATACAAGCATAGTTTGTTACACCTTCCATTATTTCCATATAAATGCAGGATAACCATCCAAATCTCCTCTTAAATGCCTTGCCAACAACATTGCTTGCGCATAGGGAATTAATCCTATTTGTATTTTTTCTTTTAAAAACGGGTGCATTATTTCTTCCTGCTTACGCTTATGCCAACTTTGCAAGACTTCTTTTCTTGTATCATCATCCATTAAAACTGCACCATTTTCTTTTACTGAAAAACCATTTTTCTTTATTTGTTGTCGATTTATGAGCGATAGAGCCATTCTGTCGGCAAGTATCGGTCTTAGTTCTTCCATTAAAT
>DNSU01000061.1:857-2636 GCA_003499585.1 Cyanobacteria bacterium UBA9579
GGTCTTAGTTCTTCCATTAAATCTAAAGCAAGAGAAGGTCTTCCTGGACGATCCTGGTGCAAAAAACCAACAAAGGGATCAAGACCAACAGTTTCCAATGCTGATTGTACATCGTGAGCGAGCAGCGTATAGAGAAATGATAATAATGCATTCAAAAAGTCCCTTGGAGGTCGTTTATTTCTGCATTTCATATAAAAATCTTCTTTTTGCTGCAATATTAGCTCATCAAAAACACTAAAATAATGTTTTGCAGCATCTCCTTCAACGCCTCGTAAGCTATCAGTACATTCAATGTTATTAATTTGTTTAATACTGTTATACAAGCGAGTTGATGTATCTTCTATCGATGTAACATCTACTATGTCATTATGGTCTCTAATAGATCTTTGAAGTACGGTTCTGCAATTTAAGATTTTTGCTTGTATGCAGTTTTTAGATATTTTTATAGCTTCTTCTTCGTTGCTAGAAACTTTATATTGCTTTTTACGCAACAAAACATTTCCCTGTACTTCTCCACTTACTCTTGCCAGAAACTTGCCATATTCATTATGAAAAGATAAAAGTGGAGCAGTAATGGTATAGGAAGGTTGAGCTATGACGGTATTTGAGAAGAATGGTAGATGGAATTTCAGATTTCAGATTAAAGGCAAGGAGTACTTTAGAGCAGTACCGGAGGCCACAACAAAAAGAGATGCAGAAAAAGCTGAGGCCAGGCTTAAGTCTGACTTATTACAGGGAAAGTATGATCTTGCAGAGAATATGGGAGAGATACTTTTTGATAATCTGGCAAATGAGTTTATTAAATATGCTGAAGTAAACCGGATAAGCTGGAAAAGGTCAGATGCACATATTATTAAAACCCTTAAAGCCTTCTTTAATAACAGAAAACTAAGAGAGATCACACCTTTTTTAGTTGAAAAGTATCGTTTATCAAGAATAAAAGAAGAAAAAGCAAACTCTACAATCAATAAAGAAGTGCGCCTAATGAGAAGGATGTTTAATTTAGCCATTGATAATGGCTGGACTAATATTAATCCCTGTACCTCTAAAAAGGTAAAACCATTGAGAGAGGAAAATAAAAAGGAAAGATTCTTTTCTTTTGAGGAAGAACAGCGATTATTAAGCGCCTGTTATGGCAGTAATGCTTTTTTGAAGCCTATAATAATAACAGCATTACAAACAGGAATGAGAAAAGAAGAAATTCTCAGCCTTAAATGGAGCAATGTAGACCTTAAAAATGGATATGTAACCCTGCTTAAAACCAAGAATGGTAAAAAGAGAAACATTCCCATTAGTTCTTTATTAATGAATGAGCTAAAAGAGCTGCATGAAAACAGATTGACCGAGTATGTCTTTACTAATCCCTTTACAAAGGAACGAAATAGGGATATTCGTGGAGTTTATGAAACAGCATGCAAAAGGGCAAAAATAGATGATTTAAGATTTCATGACTTAAGGCATACAGCAGCAACTAGGATGGTTTCAGCAGGAATTGATTTAGTGGTTATTCAAGAGATACTAGGGCATGCCGACATAAAGTCTACAATGGTATATTCTCACCCCGTTCCTGAACGTAAAAAGCAAGCCATTGAAGCGCTTGCTAATTTCAGTAAACAAAACAACAAAGTTGTTTCTTTAGTTGGATAATATTTAGTTATATATTTTTTATCTACATTAACTCAGACTAACTGAGTTTTTTGTTCAATCAATTTTTGCTAGGTCGGAGTTATGTCGGAGTGGTTTTAAAAAATAAAACCGGAGAGGGCGAGATTCGAACTC
>DNSU01000175.1:0-4179 GCA_003499585.1 Cyanobacteria bacterium UBA9579
TAATCGTGGATATTCAGGATCTTACCAATAGGCACTTTTGGCACTTCAGCATGACACTAAAAAATATTTAGCAATCCAAGTCAAATATCATATCTTTATACAGTTGCATTTAAGACATTAGCAGGAATTCCGGCATGATGAATCTTAGGAATCAATTCTTTTGCACTTATTATAATTGGCTCTTCCTTATCATCGTCAGTATCATTATAAATAAATTGAAGTTCGCCATTTCTGTCTAACTGCTTACCTATTAAAGTAATTTCATGTCCACCAATAATTTTATTAGTTTCATCTGTTTGAACTATACCGATTACCACGTTTGTACCTGCATTTAAAGAATCAATCAAATGCTTTTGAGTGGCAGTAAAGTCAAAATTATAACCTTTTAAATAATTATTTCCTGCCTGATCCGGTTCAACTATCTGATAAGTGATGGAAGTTTTTTTACCACCATTATCAATGATAGTCTCAGCAAAGTTTTTTTCAAACTCAACTAATCCTTTATTATCAGGAACATGATCACCTTTTCTTTTATCACTAAGACTATTATATCCATTAGCACTACCTAACTGCATTACTGTTGACTGAATTAATGCATCAATAGGTGATCTAGAAGCAGGCTGTCTGTAATCTTCCTGTACATCGGCACGAATAATCGCATTTTTATCCGGTCTTAAAGTCACTTCAACATTATTCTGATCGATAGGCCTGTATTCAACACCAAATTCATTTAATGCATTAATAGCAGCTGCTGCATCAGGATTAATACTATCAAGACTAACTCTGGTTTTTATACTCATATCAGGACTGGTTAAACCGGCAACATACCTTGCAAATTCAGCAGGTTTTTTATCGGCAAGGTTAAACTCCATACTCGCAGCCACACAAGTACCGCTTGCTTCAACGTTCATATCCTGAGGATCAATAACTGCAATAGGCCCCGCCACCTGAGTCTGATTAAAATGCGGAGCCAGATTATTATTTAATCCCATGCCGTTAACTAAATTATTTTGCTTCTCATTGGCCAGAATACTTGCAGTCATAAAATCAGGTATTTTGCCAAATTGCTGCGTAATTATAAAAGGATTAACAAGAGCTTTTAAGGTCTCATTAAGGATTGTACTATTTTCAAGGACCTTTACCCTTGGTTGGGATGCAATTTTATATAAATTTTCCAAAGTAGATGAACCGTCAGCTGAATTTTTAGATAACAACCTTCCTGTTCTAAGCAAGGTTTCAAGGTTATTTTTACCTTCTTGATTCAGGGAATTATACAATCCCTGATACATTGCTTTACTTTGAGGTTCTTTCATTTTCAGGAAATTCAAATACACAAAAGGCTTTCCACTAAAATTCATGTTATTAGCTATAACCGAATTTCGTGGAGCATTACCAGAAGCAGAAGCTGTATTTAAGGGTCTTACACCAGCTCCTCCTTGAATATTGCCTGTTTGTATTTTTAATAAATTGTCCAACATTTCCTTCCAAATCTACATACCGGTACTATATTTTAAAAAACAAAAATATAAAAAAATTGCCTGCTTTTAACGTCATTCTCAAACATTATTAATAAATATATATAATTTTTCATTTGTTAAATTAATTGATAAAATTTGATGATAATATCACCTAGTATAAGATTGTTTAAAAATATCACTAAAAGTTTTGCTGCATGCCGGCCACAGGAGATTTGAGAATTAAAAGAATAGACAAAACATCAAATACAATTGAAATTCCAAATACTATTTCAGAATTTAAAGAGAAAAAATTATTAATTAAGCCTCTTGAATATACTGAATTAATAATTGCACTTGAAAGATTATCCAGATTTCAATACCCTCCACAAAAGAAGGAAAGGGTTTATAAGGAAATCCTGCTTAAAAATACCATATCCCCTAAAATCAGCCTGAAAAATTATCATAATTATTCTCTAGGCACAATAAATAAACTGGTACAGTTAATCTGGAATACATCAATCAATATTCTGGATGGAATAAAAGAGCCAGATTACAGTGTTAATACTTATCTTGCATATGAAGAAATAAAAGCCTTTTCAGCACAAACAATAGTAAAAGATATTTTTGAAAGTGCAAATATAAAATATTTAAAAAATTACGATCTAATCAGACCCGATACACAGGATATAATTCAAGATAATAAATTAGAAACACAAATTATCGAACTGCTAAATGAAAATAATTTTAATATACCTGTAAAAAACAATATTACAAAACATTTCGACTTATATTCAGGAATTTATTTCTTATATAATCAAAGTTATCCTCTAAATATCAGCGGATTACTGGAATATGCAGCAAAACATAATAACAACTTGCCTGATAATATTCATAGATTAATCTGGCTAAATAATCTTGTTAAAGAAGCAGGGCTAAACATCGAGAATGAAGACCTACCTGAACAGCTTAACCAAATCTATAATAAAGCTGAAAAATACAGAGAAAAACAATCAGCCAAATATCCTGCAAAATTAGTAATATTGGTTGAGGGGGCAACAGAAGAGAAGCTTCTTCCTGTATTTGCAGATAAACTGGGAATTAATTTTGACAAAAAAGGGGTTCAACTAATTGCAGCCGGAGGAAAAAATCAGGTAGCAAAGCTCTACAAAAAGCTATACCAAAAATTAAACCTGCCAATTCTATGTATTTTAGATGCCGATGCAATTGAAATAGCAGAAGAAATAAACGGGATAATCAGAAATAAAGATAGCCTTTTCTTAATTCAGGAAGGTGAATTTGAAGATATATTACCTATAAACCTTATATGCAAGTCGATAAATGCTTTTCATGGTCTAACAGCTGAAGTTTACCCGACTGAGATCAAGACAGATATATCTATGACAACAGCGCTGGATAATTTATGGAAAGAAAAAGGCCTGGGTGAATTTGACAAAGTAAAATTTGCCAGAATAGTAGCCGAAAACATAAAGGATACAAGAGATATCTCATCAATATTAGACCAGATTATCGAACTTATCTCTAAAATGGCTAATACTTAAGTTTAAAATAGCTTAAATCAACATTTTTATATAAAACAAAAAATAATTAATTTAAAAAATTTAATTTTTTAGTACAATAGATTTGATAATAATAGTCTTTTCTAGAAATGAGTAATCTTGATGAGCCAATCTGATAAGGGGTTAAAATACAAACGGATATTACTAAAGATCAGCGGTGAAGCTCTTATGGGAGAGCAGGGCTTTGGTATTGACCCTAATGTAGTTAATAAAGTAGCAGAAGAAATTAAAGCAGTCCACGACTCAGGCGCAGAAGTTGCAATAGTAGTAGGGGGCGGAAACATATTCAGAGGAGTCCAAAATAGCACAAAGCTTGGAATGGATCAGGCCTCTGCAGATTACATAGGAATGCTTGCTACAGTAATGAATGGTCTGGTATTACAAGGTGTGCTAAGAAAAGCAGGTGTACCTACCAGAGTCTTAACAGCACTTACAATGAATGCAATTGCTGAACCTTATATAAGATTCAGAGCAATGAGACATTTAGAAAAAGGGCGAGTAGTAATATTTGCCGCAGGAACAGGAAATCCGTTCTTTACAACTGATACAGCCGCTGCATTAAGAGCATCAGAAATAGATGCAGAATTAATGCTTATGGCTAAAAATAAAGTCGACGGAGTTTATGACAAAGACCCAAGAAAATTCCCGGACGCTAAAAAGTATGATTATATCAGTTATGATGATATGATAGTTCAAGATCTTAAAGTAATCGACACAGCTGCAGTAGCTTTATGCAAAAACAATAATATTCCTATTATAGTGTTTGATTTTGAGGCTAATGGCAGCATAGAAAAAATATTAAAAGGTGAAAAAGTAGGAACATTGGTAGGAGGAACCCCAGATGCCAGTAGATGATATGTTCAATCAGGGCGAAGAAAAAATGCAAAAAACTATTGCCGAAACGAAGAGAGAATTTTCAGGCATTCGCACAGGCAGAGCCAATCCTATGATTTTAGACAAAATTAATGCAGATTACTACGGAACACCAACACCATTAAGACAAATTTCTAACATCAGCGTTCAAGATGGGCAAACATTAGTGATTCAGCCTTATGACAAAAGCGCAATAAGTGCTATAGAAAAAGCCATTTTGAAATCAGATCTTGGCGTAAACCCAAATAATGATGGCCAAAATGTCAGAATCG
>DNSU01000175.1:4257-6767 GCA_003499585.1 Cyanobacteria bacterium UBA9579
CCCGCCGTTAACGGAGGATAGAAGAAAAGACCTTGTTAAACAGGTTAAAAAGATAGGTGAAGATAATAAAGTAGCTATCAGAAATATCAGAAGAGATATGACTGATTCTTTAAAGAAACTCGAAAAGAGCGAAAGTCTTCCGGAAGATGAAGTAAAAAAACATCAGGAACAGATACAAAAGATGACTGACAAATATACCAGAGAGATCGACACAGTTGTGGCAGAGAAGGAAAAAGAGGTTTTAGCGGTTTAGTGGGATTAATAGCATTTTTTTCAAAACCAAGAGTATGGGTAGCCACCGTATTTCTTGCAATAACACTAGTAGCAATAATTATAGGTGACTGGGCCCTGGCAATATTTCTTACAGTACTAATATACCAGGGAACTAAAGAGTATGTAAGCTTTGTAAAGGCAAAAGGATTAAATCCAAGTCTAAATTTAATCCTAACGATTGACTTTTTGCTAATCTTTTTTGCTTATCTGCAAAATTATGATTTCCTGCCTTTAATTGTAACTTTTGGTGTAATTACAGCATTTATTACAATAATGGCCAGAGGTAAAGCCGCAACTACAAATGATCTGGCAACAACAGTATTAGGCTTTTTATATGGAGGCTGGCTGCCTGTTCATATAATGCTCTTGAGAAATCTGGAAAAAACAGGTGTTGACTTATTTGGCATATCAGCACGTGAAGGACTGGGATATATTGTCCTTATATTCTTTATAATCTCAGCTTCTGATATTGCAGCGTATTATATAGGTAAAAATTTTGGAAGAACTCCATTATGGCCTGAAATAAGCCCTAAGAAAACCATCAAAGGTTCAATAGGGGGAACAACAGGAGGAGTAATTGCTTCTCTTATTATCGGTCATTTAATTGGACTTGGCCTGTTTCATTCAATAGTAGCCGGTTTACTATTATCAATAGTGGCACAACTTGGTGATCTGGCCGAATCTATGCTAAAAAGAGATGCAGGTGTCAAAGATTCAGGAAATATACTCCCGGGACATGGAGGAGTATTAGATAGAGCAGACAGTTACATATTTACCGGAGCTGTGGCATACTATTACTTTAGCTTATTTGTAATAGGTAATATTACACTATAAAATGACTAATAAAAAACGAAAAAGTGAAATAAACGAACTTTTAAACAAATTACATATAGAAAGTCAGGACTATGATAGGCTTGATACAGCTTTAACTCATAGTTCTTACACTTTTGAGAATAAAATCCCTTCTGTAGAAAACAATGAAAGACTGGAGTTTCTTGGAGACGCCGTATTAAAGCTCATAGCGAGTGATTATCTACAGGAGAGGTTCCCGGATTATCCAGAAGGAGAACTTACTAAGATTAGAGCTATTTTAATCAGTGATGCTACCCTCACAAAGATTGCAAGTAAAATTAATTTAGGCAAACACCTAAAACTTGGCTATCATGAAGAAAAATCAGGCGGGCGAAATAGAGCTTCTACCCTTGCCTGTGCTTTTGAGGCATTATTAGGCGCACTATATTTGGATGGTAAGCTTAAAGATTTACAGCGATTAATAATTGAACTCTTTGAAGATGAAGTAACAGAGATAGATCAAAGCGTATCTAAGTACAACTTTAAAGCAATGCTACAGGAATACACTCAGGCAAATGAATTAGAACTTCCTGTTTATGATGTAGTCAAAGAAGAAGGACCGCCTCATAATAAAGTTTTTGAGGTAGCAGTCGTTATTAACGACAAAACATTAGGAATAGGCTCAGGAAAATCAAAAAAAGAAGCCCAGCAAAAATCAGCTGAACAAGCTGTAATTAAACTGGGACTTCTGGAGGAGAAAAGTGAATAAAGTTATAGTGTCCCCGTCAATTTTGTCAGCTGATTTCGCTAATCTGGAAAGAGATATAAAAAAGATCGAAAAAGCAGGTGCACACTGGGTCCATGTAGATGTAATGGATGGACACTTTGTCCCAAATATTACAATCGGAGCCCCTGTAGTAAAAGCTGTTCGCAAAGTAACAACCATGCCATTAGATGTTCATTTAATGATCGAAAAACCTGAAAGATACATAAAAGACTTCGTAGATGCGGGTTCTGATATTATCACAGTTCATCAGGAGGCATGCCAAAACAATCTAAAAGAGGTTTTAGAAACAATAAGGATTTACGGCATAAAAGCTGGTGTTTCTATTAAACCTAAAACACCAGTAAAAGTACTTGAAGAAGTAATAACGAGTCTTGATTTAATTCTAATAATGACTGTAGAGCCAGGCTTTGGGGGGCAGGGATTTATGCATGAATGTTTGACTAAGATCAAAGAAACCAAAGACCTGCTTAATCAATATAAATTAACAGACGTTCACATAGAAGTAGATGGCGGCATTAATGGAGAAACTGCCATATTAGCAAAAGAAGCAGGGGCTAATGCACTTGTAGCAGGCTCATATATATACAATGCACCGGATATTCAAGCTGCAATAGAAAGTTTATTATAATCACATAAAGAGATAGAGGTCAGTTAACTG
>DNSU01000172.1:0-189 GCA_003499585.1 Cyanobacteria bacterium UBA9579
TTCTTATTACAGGGAGATTTATGCTTACATTTACAGCAGATTCCAAACCAAGCAGCTTTATTGGGATTAATCCCTGATCATGATAACAGGCAATATAAGCATGATAAGGTTGTGGCTCATTCTCATTATAAGGTTTAGAAGCTTTTAGCCACATAGTATCGGCAGGAAACGGGCCATCTATTTCAATAT
>DNSU01000172.1:254-5493 GCA_003499585.1 Cyanobacteria bacterium UBA9579
CGGGCCATCTATTTCAATATTATATTTTGATTTAAGTTTATCTATAGCTGGAATCAAAATTTCTTGTTCTTCTGTTCCTAAAAGACCGTTTTCTCCTGAATGAGGATTTAACCCGCATATTGCCAGTCTTGGTTTAGCAGCTTTAAAATCTTTTATTAATGAGCTATTCAAAGCTAATATTGATTCTATGACTTTATCCTGAGTTAAAACCGCCGGTACATCTTTTAATGGAATATGCCTTGTTAATAAAAGTACCCGAAAATCTTTAGCAACAAAAAGCATCTCTGCCTTTTTCCCATGTCCCAGATATTCCTGTAAAACTTCAGTCTGACCTGAATAGTGATAACCTGCCATATTTATTGCTTCTTTAGAAAGGGGAGCAGTCACTATGGCTTTGATTTCATTATTCTGTGCAAGCTGGCATGCTTTTTCCAGAGCCAGAAAGGATAACTTGCCACTCTGAATATTAGGTTGGCCTGTTATTATATGGGAAACATCGCAAGGGATACCTATTATTTCCAGATTTTCAGGTAATAATAGGTTAATTTTTGACGCTGTTTTATGAAATATATCTTTATTGCCAATAAGAAGATACTCACTAGCAGGAATATCTAGAGAATTAATAGCTTTTATAATGATCTCTGGTCCAATTCCAGCAGGATCACCTATTGTTATTGCTATTTTTTTATATTTTTCCATAAGAATCAGTAATTACTTAACTTCCTGATGCTTTTTAAAGTATTTAAGTATGTTTATCAACGTGTTTGGTGAGCCGAGATTGCCTGATTTTGTGATAATCCATTGAGCTTTATGATCCAGGCATAATGGAATAGCCGGTTCAACTTCATCTATTAATTGAAGGTGTTTGCTGCCAATTGCATTACATGCTTTGTATGAAGTTTCTCCGCCAATAGTAACCAGAATCACTCCGTGCTCATTGATGACTTTTTGAGTTAAATTGGCAAGAAAATCACTGACAATACCAGAAACATTTTCTGATTGTATTCCCTGTTGAGTTGCATATTCCATTGTTGGATTCAAATCGCCTTCTAAAGGTGCTGAATGAACAAGCACAATTCCATCTGTTCCAAGATTATTTGTGATTCTATCAACTAATTCTTCTGAAGGTTCGCTTAAAACCTGATGAGGGGATAATTCAATAATACTTGGCTCGAATTCATCAGATTCCATCAATTTCTTAATTTGTGTTTTGGTGACATCTGTAGCACTTCCACTCATTATAAGAATTGGTAACGTAGGAATTACCTTGGTTATATGCTGATGTTTAACTTCAGGCAGCCAGAATTTTGTTAATGCCTGAGCTAAGCCTGCAGAGCCACAAGGTAAGATTTTATAATTACATTTTTGGATAGCAAGAGCTATTTGCTCTAAGTCGGTAGTTGAAACAGCATCTATAACTATCAATTTCTTGTTCTTTTTAATCATTTCCTGTAATTCTACAAGAATAGGTCCTGCGCCCCTCATTACAGTTGCTAATTGAATTAAGTCTATGAGTTCAGGTTTTTCTACCTGTTGCTTTAGCAGTGCAGGAACATAAGATTGGTAGATTGGAGATTGCGGATCTCTTGCAACTTCGGTTCTTTCAATGGGAACACCTTTTAGTAGATGATATCCGCCTACAGTAGTTCTGCCTTCAGCAGGGAATGCGGGAACTATTACTGCTGCATCCCAACCCATAACATCCAAAACTGCTAATGATTCCGGCCCTACATTTCCTCTTAAGGTAGAATCTATTTTTTTGTAGGGATATTCTATTTTTAAATTATCCAGTAATAATTTAGTAGCATTACTAACAATTTTAGCAGCTTCTTCAGTATCTTTGTTCCTTGTTTCCGTACTTATTGCCCAGGTTTGGGTATTAGCTTTCCCTTCAGGCACTGTAGTATAATCAAGCATAATTTGAGTGTTACTACCGCTTAAGTAAAACTGAAGCGCCGTGTCATTTGCACCTGTTAAATCGTCAGCAATTATTCCTATTGTTCCTATCTGTAGACTCATATTTAAAATCCAGCTGAGCTCTCTTCTTTTTTACCGCCTAGCAAACGGAGATTGGTTGCGCGGATAAAAAATCTTTCTTTTTTATTGCCTTCCTGATCCGTCCAGCTACTTACATCAAGTCTGCCTTCGATTCCGACGAGACGTCCCTTGCGAACATATTCACCGGCAACCTCTGCATTTTTGTCCCATAATTCAATGTTAAACCAGTCAGTTTTATCACCTTCTTTGGTCCATCTGTTAACGGCCATTGAAAATGTGGTTTTTACCTTTCCTGATTCAAAATATTTCATTTCAGGATCCTGACCGACTCTTCCAACTAATACTACTGAGTTTATCATTTATATGTCCTCTTTCTAATTATGTTAATGTTTTAAAAATTTGATAAGTATATTTTAAACCAAACTTATTTTACTTCAATCTCCCTTAAATATTCTGCACAATCTTCCGGAATTGCAATATTTATATACATACCTGTTCCAAGCTCGAATCCTGCTGCTATTGTTAATTTCGGGATTAATTCCACATGCCAGTGGTAGTATCTGTCAGTGTTTTTCTGTGTTGGTGAGGTATGGATGTAATAATTATAAGGAGGATTATCCAATCCTTTATAAATTTTGTATAATGTGGCTTTCCAGACTTCAGACAAGTATAAAATTTGCTCCTCGTTTAAATCTTGATATTTTGCACTATGGAATTTGGGCATTATCCAAGTTTCAAACGGCGTTCTGGATGCGTATGGGGCAAAGGATATAAAGTGCTCATTCTCATAAATTATTCTTGAGCGTTCTTTTGTCTCCATCTTAATCATATCACAATATACACATCGGCTTGTAGACTCAAAATAATCGTTTGCTCCGGTAAATTCTTCTGATATTTTAAGTGGTATAACCGGAGTTGCGATTATTTGACTGTGTGGGTGACTGATGCTGGTACCTGCATTTATGCCATGGTTTCTAAACATTAATATATATTTAATTGAATTTTCCTGAGAAAGTGTAATATATCTGTCTTTATAAGCCCTTAATACATCAGCAATCTGATCAATTCGAAGTTGAGATAAATCTTTTGTGTGATGTGGTGATTCAATTACTACTTCAGCTGAGCCTGTAGCGTAACTATTAATCTGAAGAGGATTATCCTGTTTTATATGAAATTCCTGTTCAAGATTTAGTGCTGCAAATTTATTTGGAACAACTCTCATATTCCATCCCGGGCCATCGGGCTTGCTGTTGTAATGCCTATAAGCTAATACTTCAGGCGGAGTTGATGTTTCATTTCCGCTACAGAAAAAACAGTTTTTTTCATGCGCAATATCTTCTTCCTTTACATCTTTTGTAAAGGAAGGTTTCTCAGGACGTTTTGCTCTTTCTGTTGCTATTATTACCCAATTCTTTGTTATTGGATCTCTTCTCATTTCAGGCATATAGTTATACTCCCCCGAATTTAGTTGTTTAATGCTTTTTTATAGAGATCAATGTATTCCTTAGCGCTTTTTTCCCAGCTAAAATCACATTGCATTGCTCTATTAATTATATGTGTCCACTCTTTTTTATTCTTATATGTTTCAACTGCTCTTGAAATTGCACTATAAAGGATATATGAGTCATAAGCATCAAATACGAAACCGTTTCCATTTTTGTTATCCATATCGTAATCTATGACAGTATCAGCAAGACCACCTGTTTTTCTGGCTATAGGGATATTACCATATTTAAGAGCTATTAGCTGCCCTAATCCACAAGGTTCAAATCTGCTTGGCATTAAGAACATATCACAACCCGCATAAATTCTTTTTGCCAGCTTACTATCAAATCCTATTACAGCTTTGATATTGCCAGAAATAGCTGTTAAGTCTTTGAACATCATTTCATATTTTTCCTGACCGGTACCAAGCACTGCCAGTTGTATTTTCATACTTTTTAAATCATGAGCTATTCCGGCAATAAGATCTAAGCCCTTTTGGTCAACCAATCTTGATATTAGTCCAATTAAAGGTGTATCTGGAGCCTGTTTTAATCCTAATTCTTTCTGTAATTCACTCTTGCATTTAGCTTTTCCTGATAGGTCTATTACAGAGTAATTCTTTGGTATTACAGGATCAGTTTTAGGATTCCATTCATCGTAATCAATACCGTTTAAAATGCCTCTTAATTTATGACTATTTGTTAATAATAATCCGTCAAGGCCTTCACCATATTGCGGGGTCTGAATTTCTTTTGCATAAGTATGAGATACGGTATTAATTTGGTCAGAATATGTAATTCCACCTTTCATCCAGTTTAATTTACCGTAATATTCCAGTCCTTCAGACCCAAAAACCCAATTGTCAATTATATTGGCAAATTCTAATATCTCAAATCCAAATCTTCCTTGATAAGCTAAATTATGGATACTGTAGACGGTAGAAGTTCCTCTATAAAAATCACAATCTCTGTAGTTTGTTTTAATATAAACTGGTATATTGGCTGTGTGCCAGTCATTACAATGTATTACATCCGGCTTAAAGTGAATTCTTTTCATTAGTTCAAGTGTGGCCATGCCAAAAACGATAAATCGTTCCTGCTCGAATCTTTCATGTGCCTTACTTGGATAAACCTCACTATGTGATCCAAAATATGTATTATTAACTACAAAGTATATGATAACGTCAGAATCAGGAAGTTTTCCTTGTTTCAAAGAGACGGTAAGAGATCTGTGTCCGAACTGAATATCCATTTCTGAATTAGGAACATCCTGCAAATTATATTTTTTTTGATCAATAGACCCATATAGCGGCATGATTACTCTAATATCATTGCCTGATTTCTTTATAAATTTAGGCAAGCTACCTGCAACATCAGCTAACCCCCCTACTTTTGCATATGGTGCTGCTTCTGCTGCCGTAAACAAGATTTTCACGATATTTGACCCCTTTTAAAATATGCACTTCGTTCAAATATAACATGTTTTTACCATAATCAAAATAAATATAATATACTTTATGGTTTTTAGTGAGCAATACATGGGTTAAATATCCCCCTACTTATACAATAGCAAGTTGGGTTTAATTAGTTTAGGCATATACTGCTCAAAAAAAGTAATCGGAAAATGAAACAATTTTTAAAAAGCGGGCGCTAAGGCTGCATAATTAAATTCCATAATATCAATATTAATGATAATAAGTCTGTGGACACTAGATTTTCCAGAAAAGCTAATTCAGAAGCTGTCTGAAAAGTTTTAA
>DNSU01000196.1:0-893 GCA_003499585.1 Cyanobacteria bacterium UBA9579
TAAACTCTACAATCATAGTCTTATTATCAAGATTGATGTATTTATGTTTATTCCTTTCAAACAAAGCACTAGCAGTTCATCTTATAATCAGTAATTTAGTTTGAACCGGCTCTTTAACGATAATTTCCTGTCACATGAGTCTTTTTACTTCCATTATTTAAAAATCTCTTATAAAATATTTATTAAACGGGAGTTTTTAAAATCATGAAAAAACTACTATTATTAGCTTTTTTGACTTTTATTTTTTTATTGAATTCAGTAAAAACCTATGCTGCTGAACCAGTTGACTATGATTCAATTTATAATAATATGCCGGTTTTGGTTGATATTTACTATGATCACAATGAAGACCCTGATGAAAATCTTGATTATCAAGATTTTATCCAGTCTCCTTATCCGTTAATGAGGGTATCTGTTAAATTAAAGTGCAAAGATGTAAAACTTAACCCCGGTTATTATCTTGTAACTGTTAAAAATAGAAGTAATTATGATTTTGCAATGCTTAAACAGCGTGGAAAAATTGTTGCTTTGGTTCCCATTTACGAAAAGCAGAAAATTGATCCTGAAACTTTTTATCCTAAACCTCAAAAGCCCAAGAAGTCTGTCGTAGGAAAAGCAGGAAGTGGAATTAAAACGGTAATTGCTTTTCCATTTAAACCATTAGATCGCTTTAAAAAACCACCTCCACAAACAAGACATTTTATAACCAGCTCACTTGTTGATGGCGGCAGGTATTTTGAAATATATGTCTATCAGGAAGATTATTTGTACAAAATACTCTTTCAGGTTGAAAGATGATTATTAGTTTAAACTAGTGTTTTGTTTTAAAAGATATGATGATTGTTATAGGAGGTTATATTATTTCCGTCGCTGATGAAATTGCTTCGCATTTC
>DNSU01000196.1:954-3732 GCA_003499585.1 Cyanobacteria bacterium UBA9579
CTGATGAAATTGCTTCGCATTTCATAGGCTCCTACAATAACATAACCTCCTAAACTTATGAAATAATCCACTAGAATGAATTTACAAAACAGAAATGAAGAGTTTCTGTTTTGACATTCCCGCTTCGCATAGTTCAAGTCTCATCATGTAATGCGGAATTCCTGCATCTGCAAATTCTTTGCCATAGGCTTTAAAGCCAAATTTTTCGTAAAAACCTACGACATAGGATTGTGATCCTAGAATCAGGTATTTAATGCCTGTTTTTTCGGCATGGCTTATGACTTCCTTCATCAATAGTTTGCCGATATTTTTATTCCTATGATCTTTTAAGACAGCAACCATGCCTATTTGAGCAAGATTATTATTAATTTTAACTAGTCTGGCTGTTCCTGCAGGAATTTCATCCACATATGCAAGAAAATGAGTAGCTATAGATTCCAGGTCATCTGCTTCTTCTTCAGGTGAGACGTTTTGCTCAACTATAAATACCTGTCTTCTTATATCAATACAGGTATCAATTGCTTTTTGCGTATTTACAATTTCTATTTTTAAATTCATATTAGCTTTGAACTGCGGATACTCTTTTATTAGCAAGAATAAAATCAGAAATTTCTCTAACAGCACCTTTTCCACCGGGTTTTGTTGAGATAAAATTGCATATTTGCTTTACTTCATCAACAGCATCAGCAGGACAGCAGGCTAGGCCAACTTTTTTCAGAATACAAACATCCGGCATGTCATCACCAACATAAGCAATTTCTGAGAAATCAAGGTTATATATATTCATCAATTCTTCAAGAGCAACTATTTTCTTTTTTGCGCCCTGATATATATGAGTAACGCCGAGTTCTTGGCCTCTTTTATCAACAATAGGGGTAGATCTCGCTGTGATGATTGCTGTAATGATCTCATTTTTTCTAAGTGTAACCATTCCATGGCCATCTTTTGCATCAAAGGTTTTTATTTCATCACCTTTGTCAGTGTAAGTTATGCTGCCATCAGTAAGTACACCATCGACATCGAAGGCTACAAGCTTTATTTTAGAGGCTTTTATTTTTAAATCTTCTATATTCATAAGTTTCTATCTTAATTAGTATTATAACCTAAGCAACTCCGGCTTTTAGTAAATCATGGATATGTACCATGCCTTCCGGGGTTCCATCTTCGTGATTTATTACAATGGATGTTATGGAATGTTTTTCCATTATTTGTAAGGCTTTTGCTGCTAGGTCATCTTTATTTAAGGTTTTTGGATTTTTTGTCATTACGTCTTTAACGATTATTCCGGATATGTCCTGATATTTTATTACGGTACGTCTGATGTCTCCGTCTGTTAAGATCCCTTGAGTCTTGCCGTTTTCATCAATTGTAACAGCAACACCAAGCTTTTTATTTGTTATTTCCATGATTGCATCCTGGAAGTTGTCGTTAATATTGACTATAGGCAAAGCCTCGCCGCTGATCATCAGGTCTTCGACTTTATAAATAATACCTTTGCCAAGGCTTCCTGAGGGGTGAAATAACAGAAAGTCTTCAGGAGTGAAACCTCTTTTGTGAAGCAGGCAAACAGCAAGAGCATCGCCCATCGCTAAAGTTGCTGTTGTACTGGCCGTAGGGGCAAGTCCTAGAGGACATGCTTCTTTTTCTACCGCAATATCTATAGTTACATCACTCTTTTGAGACAAAGTTGATGTAGATTTTCCTGTTAGAGCTATTAATTTTAAATCAAATCTTTTTATTAAAGGGAGTAATTGGAGCAATTCAGCTGTCTCACCACTATTTGATATGGCTATAATAATGTCTTCTCTGGTAATTACACCAGAATCCCCATGGGTGCTTTCAGCAGGATGTAGGAAGAATGAAGGAGTACCTGTGCTTGAAAAAGTAGCGGCTATTTTTTTGCCGATAATACCGGATTTACCCATTCCTGTGACGATAACCCTGCCTTTACACTGATACAAAATTTCAACAGCACGAATAAAAGATTCTCCGATTCTCTCTTTTAATGCTGCTACAGATGTAGATTCTATATCCAGAACTTCTTTAGCCAGATTTAAAATTGCATTTTGTGATTCATTCATTTTTTTAAGGTCTAAAGTATTAGCCACTTTTTATCTCCGTCAGTTAAGCACTTACTATATTATTGACGGTTAAGAATAAATTGCAAATATTTACCAGTTAATATTAAGTTCCCTCAGCAAGAAAGTAACAAACATTTCGCAATAACAATCCAGTTTTGACAACATTTATATTAAGAAGTTTTAAAAATTGTTAAAGTTTTTTAACAATTCGTCGATATACATATTATAAGAGGAATTAGTTTTTAAGTTGGGAAAATATGCTATTAAAAACAGCCAATTTAAGAAAAAATATTGCTTTTGTCAAACCCGAGAGCTCTGCCCAAAAAGATATTAAGGAAACAATTGAAGAAATACAAAAATTTATTTCTTCAAAGGAATGTAAGCGTAATATTATACTGGACTTAACGGGGCTGAGCTTTTTGAGTTGTATTAAAGTAGGTGCATTAGCAGCTACTTACCATTTCCTTGAGTTTATGAATGGTAAAGTATACATCGTGGTTCAGGACAAGCAAACAAAAAAGTTTATTGAGCTTTTAAATCTTAATAATGCGGTAGTAATATATAATCAAAATCAATTAGTGCTTGATAATATAGCTTAAGAATATATTAAAAAGCTAAATTTACTATTATTTAAGCAGCTCAAAGGTTGTTTATAAAACAATATTCGATTTTGGCATGCTGAACTGACTGCAACCGT
>DNSU01000196.1:3825-4202 GCA_003499585.1 Cyanobacteria bacterium UBA9579
AGTCATACGTGTGTGTCCCTACTCGGTGTCTCAGCATCTTGCTGGCATACTCTGCTGGAAAGATCCTGAACACACACGATTAAATTAAGAATCCAATGTCTCATGCTTCAGGATGACGTCTTATCAACTTTATAATCAAGATAACTTTTAGTTTAAAGGTAGTTTATAGCTGCCTTTAAACTTATGTATGGCTTGAAATTGATATTAGTCGTATAATAGGATAAAGTTTGAGGATAAATATTATATTTTGATATTAATGGAAGGGTGCTTATGTCAACAGTAGTACATGAAAAATCAGTAGGGGTTATATCTCAGATTATTGGTCCTGTAGTAGACGTAGAATTTCCAAGCGGGGAATTACCTGAAATTTATGATGC
>DNSU01000196.1:4266-4682 GCA_003499585.1 Cyanobacteria bacterium UBA9579
GAATTACCTGAAATTTATGATGCATTAATTATTGATGATGTGGCTCCCAATGGTAGGCAATTCAACTTAGTAACTGAAGTTCAACAACTGCTTGGTGAAAATAGAGTTAGATCAGTAGCTATGTCCAGTACAGATGGATTGGCCAGAGGCATGAGAGTAAAGAACACAGGTGAAGCGATTAAAGTTCCTGTTGGTCCTGCTACTTTAGGCAGAATATTAAACGTTGTAGGAGAACCTGTTGATGAGGCCGGTCCTATTCTAACTGATGAGTACTTGCCAATTCACAGACCTGCTCCAAAATTAGTAGATCAAAATACTAAAACAGAGATTTTTGAGACCGGTATAAAAGTTATTGACTTGCTTGAACCATATTCAAAAGGTGGTAAAGTTGGACTTTTTGGTGGTGCAGGTGTTGG
>DNSU01000165.1:0-9214 GCA_003499585.1 Cyanobacteria bacterium UBA9579
GCCTGAAACTTCAGGCTCTCTTCTGTGATTAATTATTTTTACAGTCTGGTAAATTTTTTAATTGACTCACCTTTTTCCTGCATTCTCTGCACTTTTTCGTTTAATTGGGCTATCTTTTTCTGATATTTTTCAGTATCTTTGCCTTCTGTGTTAAGTAGATTTATATAAGCAGTATAATGCTCAATAGCGTTGAAATAATATCCTTCTTTCTCAAACGTTTTAGCCAGTAATAGCTGGGCTTCCGTTAAATATGGATTGTAAGAAAGAGTATCTCTAAATGCTTCTATTGCAGCAGCTCTTTGTCTGATTTTATAGAAGCCTTTTGCTACATTCATTTTTGCTATAGCATGTTCTTCATTTCTCTGGATTCTTTCTAATCCTCTTATTGCTTTTATATTATTTGTATCTAGTGATAGTGCTTTATTAAATGCCTCTTTTGCAGCAGGATATTGTCTGTTTGTAATAAAGATTTCACCTAAATTTAGAAGATCCTTAACATCGCTTACCTGATAAATAGCCTGCCTGAACTCATCGTTTGCATCGTTGAATTTCTTATATGTCAAGAATGCTTCGCCTTTAATGATATGATCAATAGGCTTGTTAGCAGGATTTTCGACAATTCTGCTTAAATATGCCTGTGATTGTGTATCATTATTTGTTAAGCGAGACACTCTTAATAAAGCCAGATAAAGTTGTATATCATCAGGATTAAACTGGATAGCTTGTTTAATAGCTTGCTCAGCATCTGTGTATTCGGATTCTGATATCATACCAGCAGTTGAACTTACTTCCTGAGCTTTCATATAGTAAGCTTTAGCCAGTCCTTTTAATGCTACTTGTGAATAGTTTTTATTGCCAAGTACCTCTCTATAGTATCTGATTGCCTGATCAGGCTTTCCAGTGGTCAGGGATATTTCAGCGACTTTTAATTTCCCTTCCAGAAAATCAGGATTAACAGATAAAGCACTTCTTAATTCAGAAATTGCTAATTCATAATCAGCTCTATCCTGATATATATTTGCAAGTCTTAAGTATGGATAGGAATATTCAGGTTTGATCAGGACTGATTTTTTATATTCAACAATAGCAGCAGCTTCATTACCCTGTAACTGATATGCTTTTCCCAACATATCATGAACTGGTGCACTGTTTGGACTAAGGTATAAAGCCGTTTGTAGATAATTAATTGCTTTGCCGTATTCGCCTTTTGATATTAATGCTTCGCCTAGATGATAATAAGAAGATGCATTTTTTGTACTTGAAGCAATAGCTTCTTTAAACTTATCTACTGCTGCATCTACCTGGTTTTTTACATATAAAACTGTACCAAGGTTTTCAAGTGCTTCTGAGTATTTTGGTTCATATTCTAAAGATTTTCTGTAATACTGTTCAGCTTCGTCAATTTTTCCCATTTCCTGGAGGATTTTACCGGCGTTATTATACGCTTTATAATAGTCTGGTTGTGCTTTTATAGCTGCTTCAAACTCTTTTAAGGCGCCTTTATAATAGCTGTCTATATTTTTTCTTACTTCCATATTAGAAGAGCTGGTTTTTCTATAATATACAAGTCCTAAACCATTGTGTGCGCCTGCGTTATCAGGATCTTTCTGGAGTACTTTGATGTATTCAGAGTGTGCAGCACCTAATTTATATTGTGAAGAATAGATGTTGCCAAGATTTACTCTGGTTTGATGATCATTTGGATTTGATTTTAGTAGTTGAAGACATCTTTCTTTAGCTACTTCATACTTTTGCTGACTTATTAAATCTTCAATTTCAGTATGATCTCTGGTCACTTTTGCAGTGTAAACCTTATTTCCAACGGGAATTTCGTTATTTAGTCCCTGCTCATTTACATCCTGCTCTTCTTTGATATTTACAAGATTTTTAATTGCAGGGGTCTGAATATCTTTTTTGGTTTGTTTAGTTTTATTTTCGAGTGATACCGTTTTACTTTGGGCTGATACTGCCAGATTTGATGCTCCCCAAACTGCCAACGATAATGCTGCTGCGCATAATATCATTGCTTTGGATTTGTCCATATGAAAACTCCTTTATTTATTAGTTTTTCAAAAACCTTACACTCATTTTTATTCTAGGAAAAAGATAAATTAAGATTGAATTATAACTATTTGTTAGTATTTTGCAAAGCTGATAAGAATAATTGTATAATTTTTATGATTAAATGTAAAACCTGTTAAAAATTGTTTATATTAGCAAGAATCGGACTCTTATTGGAGTAGGAATTTGCAAGATTCAAATTATACAATCAAGACGGCATCTTTGGAGATATTAGAAGAATTTAAGCTTTATTTAGAAATAGAGCGGAATTTGTCTGCCCATACAATTAAGGCGTATTATGGAGATTTACAGGATTTCCTAGCCTGGGCAGGCAATAATGATCCTCAAAATTTAACCCATAAGAGTATTCGATCCTACTTAGCACAGATGCAGTCTAAGGACTATACAAGAACAACAATATCAAGAAAAATCGCTGCTATCAGGACTTTTTACAGGTACCTGTATAGAGAAAGACTAATCAATGTAAATCCAGCTGATAATATAAAAAGCCCAAGAAAGATCAAAAGCTTACCAAACTTTCTATCTAAAGATGAGGTAAGTAGTATCTTAAACGCTATAAATATAAACACCACTTCAGGATTCAGAAATAAAGCTATTTTAGAACTATTATATGTATCAGGAATGAGGATTTCAGAATTATGCGGTCTAAATTATGGTGACTTAAACCTTGACGGAAACGAAATTACCGTTTTTGGAAAGGGTGGAAAAGAGCGCATTGTTCTGATTAATAATACAGCAAAGAAGCTTTTACAGGAGTATCTGGAAAAAATCAGACCTCAATTTAATAAAGATAATATTACCGAGAATTCCCCTGTTTTTGTTAATAATACAGGGTTCAGAATTCAACCAAGAAGCGTACATAGAACTTTAGCTAATGTAGCTAAAAAATTAAAAATGCAAAAAGCTGTTTCACCACACACTTTCAGACACAGCTTCGCCACAAGGTTACTGGAGAATGGCGCTGACCTGAGAATTGTCCAGGAATTGCTTGGTCATGCTAGTATTAGTAATACACAGATTTATACTCATGTCTCAACAGAAAGGCTAAAACAGGCATATGTTAAAGCACACCCAAGAGCAAAATATAAACCTGAAGAAAGTACGGAAAATGAGTAAGAGAGCTTTTTATATAATCAATATCCTGTTAATATGCATATTAACAGGATGTGTAGCAACAAATAACTCTTCCAATAAACAACCAGCCACATCTGTGCAATCGCAGACTATCATTCCAAAAGGAGAGCTGTTATGGCAGTATAAAACTAATGGGGAAATAGACTCCTCACCTGTTTACTATAATAATAAGATTTTTACTGCATCTAAAGATGGTGCTCTTTATTGTTTAAAAGCTAATAATGGAAGCAGTGATTGGAAATTCAAAACTAATTCTACTATATCAGATTCCTCTCCAATGATTTACGGTAATTATATATATATCGGCACAGAAAATGGCAAGCTCTATGCAATAGACATAAATTCCGGTGAGAGCGAGTGGTCTTATCAAACCAAAGCACCAATTCACTCCACTCCGGAAGTAAGAGACGGGCATGTATACTATGGTTCTCGTGACAGGCAGGTTTATTCCATCTCGATAACAACAGGTACACCTGACTGGATATCTGCCACAAATGGCCCTATAGATTCATCTCCTACAGTTGTCGGAAATGTCTTATATATAGGTTCATATGACGGATATTTATATGCCTTAGATGTAATAGACGGCAAACAGTTGTGGAAATATAAAACTGATGGAGCAATATTGGCAAAACCGATAGTTCTTAATAATATTGTTTATATCGGCTCAACAGACAAAAATTTATATGCAGTAGATGCTCAATTCGGAAATAAAATCTGGGCAACAAAGCTGGCAGGCATAATATCATCCAATGCAGAAATTCAAAATAATCAAGTTTTTATTGGTGATGGGCAAGGTTATGTTTATGCACTTAATATCAAAGATGGCTCAAAGATATGGGAACACAAAACAGATGGAGCTATTTTAGCTTCTCCCGTGTATGCTGACGGTAGAGTTTATGTTCCTTCAGGTGACTCAAATTTATATTCTTTAAAATCTTCAAATGGAGAAGAAATATGGAAATTTACCACAACAGGCTCTATTTTTTCTTCTCCTGTAATAAACGATGGGATTGTGTACTTTGGTTCTGGAGATGGATATATATATGCGCTCAAATAAAATAGCTATAATTATACCGGCAAGGTATGGTTCAACCAGATTACCCGGCAAACCTCTTATTAAAGTTAATGATAAGCCAATAATCCAATGGGTTTATGAAAAAGCTAGTATGTCTAAGCTTGCCAATGAAGTAATTGTAGCCACGGATGATGAGAATATTTATGAAGCAGTAAATGCATTTGGCGGCAAAGTTGAAATGACTTCATCCCATCATCAGAGCGGAAGTGACAGAATTGGCGAAATAATAAAAAACAATCCTGATATGGAAATAGTAGTTAACGTCCAAGGAGATGAGCCGTTAATTGATCCAAATAGCATAGATAGGGCTATAAACGGCCTACTTGATGATAATAAAGCTGATATAGCTACTTTAATCAGAGGAATTGATGAAAAAGACGAGATTTTAAATCCTAATATAGTAAAGGTTGTGCTGGATAACTCCAATTTTGCCCTATATTTTTCCAGATCACCTGTTCCTTACGAAAGAACCACAGGCCATGCCAAATATTATGCACATATAGGACTATATGCTTACAGAAGAGAAAGTCTTCTAAAAATGATAGAGTTACCACAATCTGACCTGGAAAAAGCTGAAAGCCTGGAGCAATTACGTGCACTACAAAATGGAATGAAGATAAAAGCTCTACAAGTTGACTATAAACCTATAGGAATTGATACAGAAGAAGATTTAATCAAGTTTAGGGAATATCTTGAAGAGAAAATTAAACATATATAATGAAATAACCATTTATTCATTTTGTAAAGTTAAATTTCTAAATATATGGGAATATATAATATAGATGGAATTTTAGATTTATATTCAGGGAAACGACTATTTTTACAAAGTATGCGCTATCGAGATATTGCAGGATTAAATTAAAATAAAAAGTAAAAGTTTTGAAAATGTTATTAACAAAATTATGTTAAAAAGGTTGGCAAAATTTAAAACAAATATTATCTTATAATTAAAAGATAAAAAATTTGAGGGGTCAAAATGAAAAAGAGAGCTATTGATGAAGCAAGAAAATATGAGAAATTCATTCTCGAAGAAAAGGTTCAATCCTACCAGATGATGGAAGGCGATAGCTTAAGAAGAAGACAGATTGTTGAAATTGTGAGAAAAGAGATTGAGTACAAAGATGTGGAAAAAATGATTAAAGAATCCCCATATCTTGTTGATACTTATTTAATTGAAGACACAAGACATATAAAAATTGGTATAGATAAGCTAATTAAATGCAGAAATTACGTAGGCGACAAGCGTCCATACTAAAACAATTAAAATATTTTTAATATTAGGCAATTTATGATATTGAGCATATTTAAATAACTAGTTAATAAAATAAGGAGTATGCTGTTATGATAACTAAATTGCCTAATATTTCATTTCAAGGGACATTAATAAATAAAACCACATCTCACGATCGTGAGGATGTAAGCAAGTTAGTAGGAAATAAAGGTTTAAGTAATATTGATAAAGCTATTGCAAGATACAAAATAGGTGTTGAAAAATTGTATCCAGAAGGTGATATAGTTGAATTACGACTAAATAAGTATCGAGATGCTAGTGATGATGTAGGTATAAATATAGTTCATCATGCAGAAAACGGAAAAGAATTTACAGCTGAATTATCTGCAAGATCTGCTTATATTGCGAGAGATGATTATTTTTGTACTTTTGACTATGAGATAGGTGGCGTTGAAAATGGCCAAGATTACTTTGAGGGAGTTTTATTAGCAACTGTTCCTGATGAATACCCTGTTAACAAGTTTGAGCATTTATTATTTAAAATGAGAAATATCAAAACTAAAAAATAAGACTGGTATTTTTATTATAGAAATCCCACTATCCTGAATATAGAGGATGATAATCTCCCCTAAAGAATATACTATTAACATTAGTAGTATTTTCAAGGGGGAGATTTATGCAGGTAATTGATATTTCTGGAGAGCTAAGAGTAGCAATTGATTCATTAGAAAAAATGCTTAATGGAGAAGAAGGAGAGAAACTCTTAGATACCATAAGGAAATATAAAGCATCAAAACAGTGTTTCGACACTCATTCATTTAAACAAATAAGAAAATAAGTACAAAACATAATGTAAATTTTTATAAAAAATAGTGTGCTTTTAAGCACACTATTTTTTAAATGTATTGGCTTAATCATCTAAATAATTTAAAATGATTGAATCTGTATGAATTATATGAGTGAGCTTTATGTCTAAAAGTAAGGGTGAGTTTAAGGTTAAGTTCAGAGGAGCCAGGGGAAGTTACCCTGTTTCTTCAAAGAGTACTTTAAAATACGGTGGAAATACAGCTTGTATTGAAATTAGAGTCAATGGACACCTGATTATAATTGATTCTGGTACAGGAATAATTAATCTTGGTGATGATTTAATTAAAGATTATATTGTTAGCGGCACGGATGAAACTAATAGAACGCCTATTAGTGCAGTGATGCTATATAGTCATACTCATACAGATCATATACAGGGTTTACCATTTTTTAAGCCGGTTTATAAACCTACTTCTAACATATATATGTTTGGTGCAAAGTGTATGGGATTTGATTTTGAAGAAACTCTTTCTCAATCAATGTATGCTCCATTCTCTCCAATTGACCTTGAAGAGTTACCGGCATATCTCCATATAAATAATTTTAAAGATACAGATGTAATAATATTGCATCCGGATAAAAAAGAGCCGGAAATTAAGAGAATTAATGAATGTGGCGACATTAAAAATATAGATGAATTAGTAACTATCAAATGTATGAGAAGCTACGCCCACCCAAGGGATGGCGTAATGGTTTTCAAAATTGGCTGGCGAGGCAAAAGTGTTGTTTGTGCAACTGATAAAGAAAGCTATGTCGGCGGGGATAGTAAGCTCATTTACTTTGCAAGAAATACAGACCTGTTAATTCATGATGCACAATATACGCACGAAGATTACACCTCAATAGTGGCTTCAAGGCAGGGCTTTGGCCATAGCACTCCTGAAATGGCTATTGAAACTGCAAGACTTGCTAATGCAAAGAAACTTGTATTATTCCATCATGATCCGACTTATGACGATGCAAAAATTGATGAGATTGAAAAAAATGCTAAAAAACAATTTAAAAATACGGTTGCTGCTTTTGAAAACCTTGAAATAGATTTAATTTAGCTACAAATATGAAAAAAAATCTTAAATATTTGCTGATTTTAATTCTCCTAGTATTTTTACAAGGGGGTAAATTTGTCATAGATGCTACCAAAAATGCAGTTATGCATAATGAAAAAGGCGTTAGATTAATGGCAGATGGCTATTATGCTGCAGCTGCTATGGAATTTAAACTGGCAATCGGGCTAAATCCCGATTCAGCTGCTAGTGCTACTTTTTATAACAATCTCGGGCTAACATATATGCATCTGCATAGATATGACTGGGCAGCTACAAGCTTTGAAAGGGCAGTGAATCTTAACCCAAACTTCCTTGAGTACTATAGAAATCTTGTAATAGCCTATAGAGCGCAAAATATTATTACTCAAAAAGTAGATAAACATATCCAGATCGTGAAGAAAAATAAGAATAATTCAAATTCCTGGCTACTATTAGGCTTAATGTATGTAGAGCTTAAATATGATTATGATGCGCGCTTATGCCTGAAAGAATTTAAAAAGTTAGAACCCGATTTACTTCTTACACAAGGGGTGGATGATATTATTAATAAATTGAAGTAAAGAATACTGTAGTAAGGACAGCGAAAAAATTATAAAGTATTTTGATTAAAAATACTTTATCGATTTTTTAGCCTGCTTCTTATAACTAATGATAATTTCATATAATCAGGAAAATTATTACAGTAATGCTTGAAATAATTTATTATAATGACACTACTAAAAAAGTAAAATCAGCTGAATTAGATGAAATTCAGGGATTATTGCAGGATGAAAAAAACACAGTCTGGATCGACTTTGAATATCCTGCTGGAGTCTGGCCTGATGAGAAGGAAACATATTTACTGGAGAAAGTTTTAAATATACATCCATTAAACATTGAAGATTGCGTACATGAAGAAATACAACCTAAAATCGAAGAATATAAGGATTACTTATTCTTAATTATCAATAAACTTAATTTTTCTGCTGATAATAAATTAAAAATTCAAGATATTAACCTGTTTTTAGGAAAAAATTTTATAGTTACATATAAAACTGAGAAAATAGATGCTGTAGATTCTATTAAATGTGCTTTTAAGTCTGAGGCAACCCATATTTTAGGAAAACCTGTCCTGCTTTTTCATTCTATTACCGATCATATAATTGATAGTTACCTTTCAATTATAGATAAATATGATATTAATATTGATCAATTAGAAGCAAAAACTTTTAAAACTCATGATTATACAAATATAATCCAGAGGCTCTCATTATTTAGAGAAGATCTTAACAATATTAGACGACCTTTAGTAACCCAAAAAGAAATTTTTTATAATCTTGCAAGAGGGTATTATGAACTGATCAGGACAGAAGATCAGATACTTTTTAGAGACATATATGACCACCTTGATAAAGATGTAGGAATGGTTGATAATCTCAGAGATTCTATTGCAGGCATATTTGATATTCAGTTTAGCCTTAGCTCGCAAAAACTAAATGAAATAATAAAATTTCTAACTTTAATATCTACAATTTTCATACCAGCTACGTTGATTTCAGGCATTTTTGGCATGAATTTTATGAAATTTACTTTATTTGAAACCAGTTATGGTTTTGCTGTAGCACTTGGATTAATGATTCTTATTGCTGTTAGTATGATTATATTTTTTAAACACAAAAAGTGGTTGTAGTTTAACCATTGTCATTCTAGGCACTTCGAATTATCCAAGTCCTCAATCATTCCGATAGCAACCTGTCATTCTGAACCCATTCGACTTCGCTCAGGGTAAACTCCGTG
>DNSU01000165.1:9276-9467 GCA_003499585.1 Cyanobacteria bacterium UBA9579
AAACTCCGTGAAGAATCTCAATAAACGTAGCACTGTCATGCCTCACCTCGATGCGGCATCTAACTAACTACACTGCCATTCTCAAGAAAAATCTCAAAATCCCAGAATAAATCAGAATATAAAAAAGATCGGATGTAGGGCAAATCCGATCTTTAGCTGAAAAACAGACGGTTAAGTGAGAATGAATAAAG
>DNSU01000165.1:9599-10260 GCA_003499585.1 Cyanobacteria bacterium UBA9579
CCCCCGCCTGTATACACAATACAGGCTATTTAAGATATATGAGAAATTTAATAGATGTTTTCAATAAAATATTTATATGTCCTGCCAAAAACGTTGGTAAATAATTGGTAATAATACAAGAATAGTTTGATTGTTCTCAGTATAATTTTATAAATTTAAATTATAAAAGCAATGGTATGCAAAACAGAAAATATGTAAGTTTTTAATCAAGTTGGCCAATATGGTAACGAGANNTCTAGACAATTCAGTACACTTTAGTTTTTACAGATGAAATTGAAGATACATTAAAATTGATATGCGTGGGAATATCAGAGAGATACGAGATAAATTTTGTTGAAATAGGAGCGGATAATGATCACGTACATTTTTTGATACAAAGTGTTCCAACGATACCAGTTACAAATATAGTAAAAACCGTAAAAAGCATAACAGCCAAAGAAATATTTGCGAAACACAAAGAAGTTAGGCAATTTTTATGGGGCGGCAATATATGGACAAGTGGATTTTATGCCAATACAGTTGGTCAATATGGTAACGAGAAAAGTCTAAAAGAATATGTACAAAATCAAGGAAAAAATTATAAGCAAATATATCGTGGACAACTGAAAATATTTGAGGATTTGTAGATACCCCGTATGCTCTGCATCGGGGTTAATTCATT
>DNSU01000043.1:0-14764 GCA_003499585.1 Cyanobacteria bacterium UBA9579
ACTTAAATATGTGACCTAGTCACCAACTTTAACCGCAGTCCAAAAATCGAGCCTGTAAGAGATTCTATATCTTGATTTTTATATTTTTAACCAGACAGGCTCTTACTTTTACATTTGAATCAAACAGGCTCAAATACTGGCAAGATAAAATTGATTATAATTTTATTTTTATAAGGATATAAATAAAGAAGCAAAATTATAATACCAACTGGAATATATAAATATGTTTTTTAAATTAGTATACTTTAGTTACAGGAAAACTATAACAATTATCGATTCTTAATGAGATAAAAGTTGTATATAGTAATAATTATGAGAGTGTTTTATTGAGTTTTATTTTTAAAATTACATAAAACACTGGGATGTGTAATTTAGGTTAGGAGTCTAGATGAGTATCGTTGTCTATATTGATCTAAGATCTTTTTTGGCATTCAAAAGTTTTGCTTTAGATGTCTTGAAAGATCTTAGATCAAGACTATTAATCAGGGATTATTTAAAGACGGCATATGAATATATAGACCTAAGATAGATACACTCTATCTTGTCTGTTTATGGGAGATGTTAATGGGAATAAGTATAAGAAATTCTCAAAACTATGTGATTGTTGATATACATACATCATTTCTTGACGATCATATGGTTGGGATTTTAAGATTTACTTTATATGATTTGATAAAGCATGGGCAGATAAATATCCTTCTGAATATGTCTGTGATTAATTCTATAAATAGTAATATTCTTGGATGTTTAGTTACGGCACAAAAAAAATGCCGAAAAAAGGGTGGTAATCTTTGTATTTATGGTGTTCAGCCTGATGTTTTAATGATTTTCTATATAATTAGGCTTGATGAGTATTTAAATCTTTATAATAATGAGATTGATGCATTAAATAATCAGAATATTCTGACTAAAAGAAGGCTCAGGGTTGTAAGGGGCTAATTTTATCCTGTAATAATTTTGATTAACTCTTTAGTGCTGTAATAATTCTCAATTATATGAATTCTAGCTTCGAGTTTATTTTCAATATCTTTTATAGTAAGGTTATCAAGAAATTCATCGGTATATTTTCTCAGCATAACAGATGGAATAATAAGATCCGTTATATTAGATTTAATTGGTAAAAGATTATCAAGTAAATCCTGTCCGGTAACAAGGCCTGAAACTGTTACATCATTGCCCCAGAAATTGCTTTTTATTGGGATTAAATTTATTTCAAGATTTTCAATTACATTTAATTTTTCTACTATTGGTTTTAATGCATAACTTGCTATTTTACCCGTTGATATTGTTAATTTTTTGGGAGCTGGTAATGATATAGGCAGGCTTGATCTGCTTATTTCAAAATCATCTAGCAACATTCTGCAAGTTCCAATTCCATCATCCAGCTGATCAAAATCATTGTAAAATTCTGTTTCAGGCAGGTTGCATTCTGTCATAATATATAATTCATCTGCTGGAAAAGCCAGATTGTAGCCCAAATTTTGATTGAATTCATATATTTGCGATATTATTTCTTCAGCTTTTTTCGGGTCTACTTTATTTAGATTATTATCAGTTCTATACTTGGTAATTCCAACAGGCACAACTGCTATGGATAAGATGTTTGACTTCAAAGCCGCAAGATCATTCAATGTTTTATTTAGCTCTTCACCGTCATTAATTCCAGGACACAGGACTATTTGTACATGAACAGGGATTTGAAGGTTGTTAAGCCATGTTAATTCTTGCATAATCATGCCTGCTTTTGGATTTTTGAGCATAAATGAGCGCAATTCAGGATTTGTTGTATGGACTGAAATATATAATGGCCCTGGTCTTAAATCTTCAATGCGTTTCTTATGTTCTTCATTCAGGTTTGTCAATGTGATGTATGTTCCTTGCAAGAACGATAATCGATAATCGTCATCTTTTACATATAGACTATTTCTTAGTCCACAGGGTTGCTGATCAACAAAGCAAAATATACATTTGTTGTTACAGGGAATGATTTTGTCAAAAACAGCAGATTCAAAGTTTATCCCAAGATCCTCATCAATATCTTTTTCAATATCAATAATTTCTTCCTCTCCATTTGCTCGTTTTATATGGAGAGAAAGTTCTTCTGAAGCTGTTAAATATTTATAATCAATTAAATCTCTGGGTTTTATATCGTTAATAGAGATTATTTCATCTTTTGGTTTTATTTCCAGATCTTCAGCAATGCTGTCAGGATTTATATTGTTAACTATAGCTGGCATGGTTTATCTACTTATTTTATATACACACTATATTTTAATATAAGGTGATAATATCACCAAATTTATGTTAACGGCTAACATCTCAGGAATATTATTCAAACACAAGGCTATTCCTGTTCGATGTATATTTGTCCTTCTTCAGGCGGATTATTTTCTATTAATCCATAAACATATGCAACAACAAGGCCGCTAAATGCGTTAAATAACGCACTTAATAATGCCATAAAGAAAACCAGCATTGGTATTACCAGTAAACTATAGCTTGTAACCCAGAATGATCCGAAAGGATTTAATCCTGTAGATGCTCTAAATATCATATTTATTAAAAAAGAAATTGGTAAATATATGACAGAGCTTGCTATAATTGCAGAGGATCCTGATACAGCGCCAATTATGGCCCCATCTTGCGGTGACAGGATGCCAACAAAGGAATTTCTTTTCATATAAAACACTATTGCTGAACCAATAAATATGTATGTAAAACAGGCAAGAGCTTGAACATAAGGAATTAATAAAATTACTCCCAAAATAGCTCCTAATATTGCCCCAAGGACTATAGATGATTTTATTAATAATTTCATTGATTATGATACTCCGTTTTTCTATATCAATTAAATAATATCAGCTGGTAATTATTTTTGAATACAGCGAAATATGGAAAGTTTAGGATATTATAATTTTCTCATATTTTTTCGGGATTTTCTTAAAATTGAATTTATTATGGTGAATTATTCTCAAAATTTGTGGGGCATTAAACAAACATAAGATTTATTTCCTGGTTTAAACTGTTACAAAAACCTTCAGGACTGAATTTACCAATTATAGATGAACTGTTTCAAGTTTTAGAAGTGCTAATCTTCTTGCCCTGCTTAATTTTAATACAAATAGTATTCTGAAATTTGGAAAGCAGGTGGTATAAAATAATAGTACAATTATAAAAGGATTAAAATTCAAAAATATAACAGTAAAATATATAATTATGTTAATGGATAAAATAATTTTTGAATTTTAATATGGAGAGACTTATGACAAAAGAGATTGTAGTTATAGATCGTGACGGATATAAGCTGACTAATTACAGAATTCCCTGCAGAAGGGCGACTCTGTGGATAGGCCAGACCTGCAATCTCAGATGTAAATTTTGTTATTATACAAAAATGGTGAGTGATTTAGAGCATCCTCAGCATAGCTTTATGTCAATTAATAAAATAAAACAAATTTGCAAAGTTCTTGTAGGGAAATATAACAATAATTCTGTTGATATTGAAGGTGGAGAACCGACTATATATAAGGATATCCATGAATTAATAAAGTATTGCAATGAAATAGGTTTAAAACCTACTCTTATAACTAATGGTCTTGTTCTTGATAAGACAGAAACCTGTCAGAAATTTAAGGAATCAGGCATTTATGATTTTCTTATAAGTGTTCATGCGATAGGTGATGTATATGATGAAATAGTTCAGGTTAAAGGTGCTAGTGCAAGACAGTTAAAAGCCCTTGATAACCTGATAGAAACAGGGATTCCTTTTAGGTTTAATACAGTCTTATCAAAAGAAGTTCTCCCTCAATTAATGGATGTGGCTAAACTTGCTGTTGAAAAAGGTGCAAGAGCTGTTAATTTTATAGCTTACAATCCTTTTAATGATCAAAGTACAGGCCGAACTGATGAAAATATTCCAAAATATACAGAAATAATTGAAAAACTTGCCCCTGCTCTTGATTATCTTGATGAAAACTTTATAGAAGCAAATGTAAGATATCTTCCATTCTGTGTATTTGAAGAAAAATACAGAAAATTTATCCAGAATTTCCAGCAGAGAGTTTATGATCTTCATGAATGGGAAAGTGCTGGAGAAGTTTGGACATCAGCTCCCTCTCAGCGAACTGCTTCTGATGAGTTATCAGAGCCACCGGATTTTTATAAGCATATGAATAACTGGAGAAAGGCTTTTCGCGGTGCTAAAGATGGAGCATTATACAGCCATATAGCAGAACAGCTTGCAGAAAAATTTAAATCAGTAATAGAGAGCGATAAAAAAATAGGAATTTGCCTTTTTGGCAATCCAAATACGAATATGCAGGTGGTAAATTCACTAAATTCAAGCCCTGTATTAAAGGATAAATTTGAAATAAAAGCATTTATTTCATCAAAAGCATATATCTCCGATGATCAAATTCATGGGTATCCTTGGATGTCTGATGAGTGGCTTGCTGAAAATATTCCCGATATTATATTAATCACTTCTTATGCACATAAAAGCCAGATTAAAAATCTCTTAGAAGAGAAGAATCTTGGTAAACTTGCTATATCTGTTTTTGAAGAATCAGATGATGAATCCAACGAGTATGCTAAGGAATTTTATCTGCCAGAAATGGGTGAAATAGAGAATTTTACAGAACTGGAATATGCTTATAAAGAGCATAGGCTGTTTTGCGCTAAAATAAATCCTTATTATAAAGGTGATAAGTGTCAGGAATGTTCAATTAGGCCAATATGTGACGGATTTCATAAAGATTATGTTGAGTATATAGGTTTTAACGAAGCAAAATCTATTAAACTTGATAAAGTTGTTTATGATCCAAGGTTTTATATAAGTGATCAGCTAAAAGTAGTTGAAAAAGAAGATTATGAATGGGCATTACCATATAATGCAGATGTAAAAGCAAGTAGTGTTCTATAATTAAGGAAAATCTCAGTGAAAAAGAAAGTTTTCTTTATAAGCCAGAATACTGATGTAAGCGGATCACAGTTAAATCTTAAGAATATAATCAGCTTCTTGAAAGATGATTATGACATTTTTCTTTGGTCTCCAACTGATGGAGAATTGGCGAAGTACTATAGAGAAAATAATATTCCTTTATATGTAAAAGACTTTTTTGTCGATAGCACCAATCGCTTTAAAGAAGAAATTGAATTCTCTCAAGAAACAGAGAAACAGATAAAGAGATTTATAAAAAAATACAGAAGCTCCAATAAAAAAATAGCTATAAGATGCGCAGGGCGTATTACAGAGAAATTATTAGAAGAATATGACTTCTCAGAAGTTAACTTGATAGGGCTTTTTGATGGTAATCCGGCATTATTCGGTAAGGAAATTGGTGGGGTTCCGGTTTATTCAAAAGATGAGATTGATAAATTTGATATTGATATTCTGGTTATAGCTCATAAACAACCAAAGCATTTGAGAGAAGAATTTAAAGGCAAAAAAATAAAAATAATAGATGATCTTTTCATAGGATCAAGAACGTCACGTGTTTTAAGGCTTTTAAGATTTTATACAGACTTGATTGAGCCTATAAAGCTAATAGCAAAAATCAATCCTGATATAGTTTTTATAAATAATTTAAGATGCTTTTGGGTAGTTATAGCAGGGAAGCTGCTTGGTAAAAAGGTTATATGGGCTATTCATGAATGTTTTAGTCCTAGGACTTTTCAGGCATTTCCGCAAAATGTGTTTCTGAGTAGCTTTAGATTTGTTGACAGATTTATTTTCCCTTCCCGTATTACTGCTGAGATGTTTAAGGAATTTGTCCCTGAAAATAAGGTTAATATTATAGGTAATGGATTAAATATTAGTGATATAGAGAAATATAAGCAAAATATCAGCATTGTTGATGTGAAAAATGAGCTCGGTATTCCTTTAGATCACAAAATTATCTGTAATGTCGGGATAACTGACAGTGTAAAAGGTCAGATTCATCTTGTAAAAGCTGGAATAAATCTTTTGAAAAAATCCCCTGATAAGAACTTCTCGTTTATTCTTGTTGGGGCAAAGGAAAATTTATATCTGGCTAATATAAGATCTATGATAAATGAAGCTGGATTTATGAACCATTTTCACTTAATTCCTGTAACAAGAGATCCGTTTAAATATCTTAGTATTTCTGATATATACGTGTGCAGTTCAATGCAAGAGTCATTTGGTATTGCATTAATTGAAGCTATGGCGTTTAATATTCCGATTATCGCTACTGATACTTATGCAATACCAGAGCTCATATCTCATAATGAGACAGGAATGTTAATTCCCTTAAAGAATATGGAAATACATATCGAAAATGAGATAAATAACTTAGTTAATAATCCTGAAAAGATGAAGATTCTTGCTGAAAATGCTCATAGAAAACTTCTATCTCAATATACAATCGAGATAGAAGTTGCAAAATATAAAAAAGTCATAGAAGGCTAATTTATATTTTGCTAGAGTGGAAAATGTTATTCTAATCAAGCATTTGAATATTTTTCGTTCTTAAGGTATCGTGTTGGAGAATAGAAGATAGTATTATCAAGGATAAGACTTATGAGTACAGCAGTAAAATTTACTAAAATGCACGGCTTGGGCAATGACTTTGTTCTCGTTGACGGGTATGAATTTGAAAAACATAATATTACTTATGAAGAATTAGCTAAGAAAATATGTGACAGAAATTTTGGTGTTGGAGCCGATGGCTTAATTATTGTTAATCCCATAGATGTTAAAGCTGATACGGATACTACCTGGAGAATCTTTAATTCTGATGGTTCTGAGCCTCAGATGTGTGGTAATGGAATAAGATGCTTTGCTAAATATGTTTATGAAAAAGGCATAGTCAGTAAGAAAAAATTCACAATTAGCACACTTGCAGGCATTATCACACCTGAAATTCTGAATAGTGGTGAAATAAGAGTTGATATGGGTAGTCCTGTTTTTGAGGCTTCAAAAATTCCAACATCTATAGATCATTTGGATTGTATTATTGATTATCCCATTCAAGTAGCAGAAAAAGAATTTAATATTAATGCAGTTAGCATGGGTAATCCACATTGTATAATTTTTACAGATGAAGATACAATCAAGCTGGCAAAGGAATATGGCCCTGCAATAGAAGTACATGAGTTATTTCCCGAAAAAACAAATGTGGAATTCGTTAAAATATTATCCAGAGATAATGTCCGGATTAACGTCTGGGAGCGAGGTTGCGGTATTACTCTTGCATGTGGAACAGGTGCTTGTGCATCTGTAGTAGCTGCAATTGTAAATAATTTTGTAGATAACTTGGTTGTTGCTGAGCTGCCTGGAGGAAACCTTAAAATAGAGTGGAATCAGGGTAAAGAAGGCAACAGGGTATTTATGTCAGGTAGAAGTGAATTTGTTTTTCACGGAGAATACTTGTTAACAAATTAATTTTGTTCATGCTAATATATAACCTTAAAAGTTACTAATTATTTGGAGGTATAAAAGCTCTTGAGAAAATATGAATTACTTTGCATTATTAGAACGAACCTCGATATGGAAGGTATAGAGCAAGTTACTCAGAATATCACTGATACCATCAAAAACATGGGTGGTCAGGTATTAAATGTAGACAAAATGGGCCGCAAAAAACTTGCTTATGAAATTGAAAAATTAAGAGATGGATTCTTTGTATTATTTGATATGGAACTACCTGAGAATAAGGTAGCTGACTTAAGAAGATATCTTAAACTGAACGAAGATGTAATCAGAGAAATGACAACCGTTCAGGAAAAAGTAAAAACAACCTGCTAAATTATCTCTTGTATATTTTCCCGGAATATTCTTGTGTTTTATAAAGTAATATTGGAGTATAATGGGAGTAGGAAGCAAATTGGAGCAAATAAATGAGTTTATGTAAGATTGTAATAATGGGAACCGTTGTTAGAAATCCTGAAAAGAGGTTCACTAGCAATAATTTACCGATAACATATTTTACAATTAATACAGGTAAGAATGAAGAACCTTCTCTTGTTAGAGTTATGGCAGTCGGTAAGCTTGCTGAGACAACAGCTGATACAGTAACAAAAGACAAAGTTGTTATTGTAGAAGGCAGATTACAAAATGGCATAATAAAAACTAATACTGGTGAAGAGAAAAAGGTTGTTGAGATTAGTGCGAAAGCTGTTGAAGTTGTAAATCAAGCAGCTGTTGCAGGTCGAGACATTGAAGATTTAGGCTTTGGCGATGAAGTCAGTGCCGATGAGTTAATAGGTGAAGACGAAATACCATTTTAGAAAGGGAATTACTAAGTATGGCAAGAATGACAGCAAATGATAGAAAAAAACATAAACCATGTAATTTCTGTGCAGATAAAATGGAAGTTATTGACTATAAAGATACTCTCAGATTAAGAAGATATCTAACCGAGAGAGGTAAAATACTTCCAAGAAGAATTACAGGTACATGTGCACGTCATCAAAGATTACTATCATGTTCAGTTAAAAGAGCCAGAGAAGCAGCTTTAATAAGCTATATCTTTGAAGGATAAATATCTGGTTTTTAGCTTTAATAAGTAATTATAATCCTCACACCTCTTTGCTTAATTGTAGTATATTATTAGGTAAGCCGTGTGAGGTTAAGCTTTAGATTAATTTAGTTAAGTTTAGATATACGGGAATATAAGACGTTTTTAAATAATGGAAAAATCAGTGGATAATCCGAATTTAGAACTTAATAAAGTTATTGAGGGGGCCAGAAAGAAAATTCAGGAAACCCCTGATAATGTTGAAGCTTATTTTGTATTGGGCACGACCCTAGCACTTTCGGGCAAGCTAGAGGAGTCTTTAAAAACGTATAGGGAACTGCTCAGCATTGATTCTGTTAATGTACAAGCACTTGTGAATATTGGCAGCACATTGTTTTTAATGGGTAAAGTTGATGAAGCCATTGATAATTACAAAAAAGCAATAGAGCTAAATCCCGAAAGCGTTTCTGCTTATATGAATCTTGCCAATACTTATGCTGAAATAGGCAAATATGATGAGGCTATTGAAGGTTATAAAAAGTCTATCGAAATCAGCCCTGATAATATCGACGCATATTCCAGTTTGGGGCTGGCTTTTCAGGATTTGAGGAAATATGATGAAGCTATGGAAAATTATCGCTCAGCCCTTAAATTAGATCCTGAAAATTACGAACATTATGTAAACGTAGCCAGTGTGTATATGCAAAAAACACAATTTGAAGATGCGATTGAATTCTATAAAAAAGCGGTTAATTTTAATAATAATGATTATAAATCTCTTATATGTATAGCTAATGCTTTATCTGAGCTTAAAAAATATAATAAATCCTTTGAATATTATCAAAAAGCATTAGCTGTTAAGCCGGATTATGCAAAAGCTCATTTGTGTTATGGTATTTCTCTGTCAGAATCAGGTAATATCAAAAAAGCAATCGAGGAATACAGAAAAGTTATTGAGTTAGACCCGACTAATTCCAGAGGTTATATGATTTTAGCCAATATCCTGGTTGAAGAAGGGTTATACGATGAGGCTGTAGATAATTACAAAAAAGCTATAGAGCTTGATAATACCAATGTACTGGCATATGTAGCAATTGGAAATACATTTGTATTAACAGATAAATTGGAAGAAGCACTCAAGTATTACAGGCAGGCAAGTCAGATTGATCCTGATAATGATGAAATATATATGATTTACGCTGATGCGGTTGATGAATATGCTTCTAAATCTAATAATATAATGAAGGAGGAATAATGAGAGGTAATTACAGAAGATCTAGTGGTTCATCTCTTGAAATATCCGATAGATTGATAAGTTCTATTACTTATTTAACTATGGGACTTTTAGGGTTTGTATGGATAATTTTTGCCAAGCTAACCGGCAGAACTGTGAGACCTTTTGTAAGATTCAATATCTTTCAGTCTATACTTATTGCAGTTATAGTTTATTTATTTAACATTCTTACGGGGATTTTTCTAAATATTATTATGTATGTTCCTTTTGTTAAGGATGTTGTAGGTTTTCTTGTGTTTTATTTAGCTCAGGATCAGTTGATTTTTGGGTATTCTATACTGCATTTTGGATTTATGGTCTTTATTGCTTATTGTGCCTGGTTTGGATTTATGGGCAAACAAGTAGAAGTCCCTTGGGTGTCAAAAAATATCAGGCATTTAGTATAATTTAACTTTTATTTGAATTGAGACATTCAGGCTTAAATTTTTGAGATTTCAATAATATAAAGGGATGATTTTTAATCATCTCTTTAAGTTTAGATTTTATTAAAATAAGAAATTATCAGCAATAGTCAGCTTTTTATTTTACTGTTTGAAACATATTCCTCATAAATTACACCAAAATGATGATAAATTATAAAAATGCTAAAGTTTTTCTAGCCAGAGCCGATATACATAACATGGAGAGATACTCTCAGCCTGTTATGTATAAGGAAACCATATATGATAGAGGGAAGGTTTAAGGATCTTAATGTATCCTTACCCAGGAATGATGTTAGTCAGGTTTTAAAGTTAGCACGGCAGTCTTATGAAAATTATTTAATCAGATCCTGTAAAAAAGATCTGGATAGCGCTGTAACCTATTATCTAGAAGCTATAAAGCTTGACCCCTCAGTTTCAGAAGCATATTGTAAACTTGCAAGTTTGCAGTTGGAAAATGGTCAGATTGATCTTAATTGTGCATTGGAAGAGTGCAGGAAGGCAATGAAAATTGATCCTAACTCCTCATTAGCACGACTTTATGCTGGGCATTTTCTTAAAGCAGCCGGCAGGTTTGATGAGGCAGAAAAAGAGTTTCTAGAAGCAATAAAAATAAATAAATTTTTCTGTGCAAAGCCAAGAATTGCTCTTGGTGTAACACTTATTCAAAAAATGCGTAGAACTAACTCTGGAATGCAGGAGCTTGCCAGGGGATTATATTATTTTGGTTCAGGACTGACCATGGTTTTGTGGGATTACAGTGCCATTAGGATGCTTTATAGAAGCTTGGCTATAGATATTAAGCTTATATCGGCTAAATTTAGCGGACATATATGTAAAAAGTTAAAAAAATACGATCAGGCAATAAAAATATATGAAGATGCGGCAGAAAGAACAGGAAAAATAGGTATGTTTTATTCTGAAATTGGTGATTTATCCTTAGAAATTGGAGATTATTCAAAAGCTGTCCAGTGTTACAAAAAATCTCTTGAATCGTTTCCTGATAATGTTGTTATATGGGCTAAACTGGCTGATCTTTTACAGACTCAATATAAAGATAATATTGATGATTTAAAGGATTGCTATAACCATCTTGCGGAATTAGAGCCTGATAATTCAAGAATATATTATGATTTAGGTCATTTGTACCTGAGGCTTGAAGATAAATTCAGTGCGGTAAATGCTTTTAGAAGATCGGCTGATATTGAACCGTCTAATCCTTTCTATCACAATAGTCTGGCTTATGCTCTTGTTCAACTTGAAGATTATGATGGGGCAATAGATGAATATCAAAAGGCGATCAGGTTAAATCCTGATAGTCAGTGGACATCTATTGTTACTCAAGCTATGGGAGCGATATACCATCAAGTAAAGAGTAATATTGATGCAGCAATCATTGCATATAGAACATCTATAGTTCTGGATCCAAATAATGTCGATGCTTATATAGCCCTTGGAGAGCTATATCATGAAACAAATAATATAAATAATGCCATAGATTGTTATTGTGAAGTGATTAAATTAGATGCTTCCATTCCAAAGGTTTATTGCAATTTAGGTTTGGCGCTGTGGGAAAAAGATTATATTGAAGAATCAATAGTCGCATTCCAAAAAGCTGTTTCCATCGATCCTAAATATGACGTTGCTTTAAATAATCTTGGCGTGGTTTATCTTGATGGTGCAGGAAAGCCGGATGAGGCACTTATTAATTTTACCCGGGCTATCAAAATTAACCCTAATTATGCTACAGCTTATTATAATAAAGGCAGAGCCTATCAGGTTTTAAACAACAAAATGAGCGCAGCCAAATATTATCAAATGGCTATTGATATCAATAAGTTTACCGAAGAACTTGATGAGGCTGACATGGAAGATCGCCTACACGGATTATTTGCTGTCTGCTAGATCAATATATAGAAATTACACTAACAGCAATGTTCAGTCTGAACATTGCTGTTAGTGTCTGTAATATTAGAGATATTTTACTATCCTGCTTTAGGTATTGAATTTATGCTTATTTGACTATTTGTATCCAGATTGGAGCCAAGATTACTCCTATTGCTAAATTTATCTATTTGCTCCTGATTTATATTATATTTATTCGGATTTTTATTGATAGCTAAAAGACTGTTTAAGGGATTTCTGGCTTTTATTTGTCTTGCAGAAAATAATAGATGTGAATTATTAGGATCCTGTTTGGAAATTTGGTAATTCTTGTTTTTATTAAAAGGTATTGATATATCTGCTACAGGATTACTATTAGCTTGAAAAGGATTATGTGCTGCTATATTAGGATTAATATTCATGCTTCCTCTCTTTATAGGATACTCTCTAGTCTTATATACTATGAATATATAAAGTATTTATCCTTCGGTGAATTGCTAGTTTTTTAAGTAAAAAATCATGAATAAAAATTTGATTTGCATTGATGCTAAAGTATGGAGAAGTTTTTCATCCGGTTTGTTTATTTGAAATTTTATTTCAGTTCGTTTATAAAAATTTACTTATTATCATTCAGCAAACAAAAATAAACTTTTATTTGCCTTCAATAATGATTTTTGTTAATCATGTATAATAATGAGTGTTATGTGTGAGGAGAAATAACTATGGCAAAAGATGTAAGTTTTGATGTAGTTTCTGAATTTGATCAACAGGAATTGGTAAATGCTGTTGATCAAACAAAAAGAGAATTAAATTCACGTTTTGATCTTAAAGATAGTGGTAGTAAGCTTGAATTAGAAGGTGATAAGAGTATTACTATTACTACTACAGATGAATTTAGATTAAAAAACATATTGGATATACTTGAAGCTAAAATGAGTAAAAGAGGACTAAGCTTGAAAATCCTTGATCCTCAAAAGCTTGAAAGTTCTCTTGGCGGCAATGTAAAACAGGTATTTACATTGAAAAAAGGCTTATCACAAGATTTAGCCAAAAAAATAGTTGCTGATATTAAAACTGCAAAACTTAAAGTGCAAGCAGCAATTCAGGGAGATCAGGTAAGAGTTTCAGGCAAGAATAAAGATGATCTTCAAGAAGTCATCCAGCTGCTTAGAGAAAAGCAGGATGATTATAATACAGCACTGCAGTTTACAAATTATAGATAATAAGGATTATGAAAATAAAGCCAACTATAGGTTTAATTAATCTTGGATGCCCCAAGAATCTTGTAGATGCTGAGGTAATGCTCGGCATTCTTTCTGATAATGGATATAGTATTAATCTTGATGAAGATGCAGCTGATATTATGCTGGTTAATACTTGCTCTTTTGTAAAAGACGCAGAAAAAGAGTCTGTTAAGGCTATAGTTCGACTTGCAGAATTGGGCAAAAAGTTAATTATAACAGGATGCCTGGCACAAAAATATAAAAAGGAACTTATGGAAGCCGTCCCAGAAGCTTTAGCAGTTGTTGGTACAGGTGATATTGATAAAATTGCTCAAATTGTCGATACTTTTGCCGGCAGGTATTCTCAAGCTGTTTATCAGGTTACTGATGATCCTGTTTATCTTCAATCAGGAAACACAAATAGATTTCAGATTACAGTTGGCTCAAGTTCTTATATAAAGATAGCAGAAGGGTGTGATTATGCCTGTGGATATTGTATTATTCCTGCTTTAAGAGGCAAGTACAGAAGCAGGTCAATCGAATCTATTGTTCAGGAAGCAAAAAAACTTGGACAAGATGGAGTCAGTGAGGTAATTCTCATAGCTCAGGACACAACCAGTTATGGCAAAGACTTATTTGGTAAACCATCTTTAGGTGATTTGCTGGAAAAATTAAATGATGTTGAGGAAATTTCCTGGATAAGGGTTATGTATGCTTTTCCTTCTTTATTAAATGACAAGCTAATGAGAACCATCGCTAAACTTGATAAGGTTGTTAAATACATAGACATTCCTCTTCAGCATAGTCATCCTGAAATCCTGAAAACCATGAACCGTCCGGTTATGGATAATTCTGCTATCATACAGAAATTAAGGGATATCATTCCTGAAGTTGCAATCAGAACAGCTTTTATAGTCGGTTATCCGGGAGAAACTCAAGAGCATTATGAGCATTTATATGAATTTATTGAGCAAAATAAATTCGATAAACTTGGTGTTTTTGAATATTCCCGTGAAAAGAATACTTCATCATACAGTATGAAAAAGCAGATCCCTGCAAAAGTTAAAAAAGCAAGAAAAAAAGAATTGATGCAACTTCAGCAAGGTATTTCACGAAATATTAATGAATCATTTGTAGGCAAAACCATCCCTGTTATAGTTGAAACTTTAACGTCTTCAGGTGAAATCATAGGACGCAGCTATCGTGACGCACCTGAGATCGATGGATTGGTTTATATAAAATCTGACAAAGCACTTGTTCCAGGAGATATCTGGCCAGTGAAAATAACAAGTGCCAGCGAATATGATTTATTTGGCGTTGTATAACATTTTCCATTATGATGAAAAGGATATATTTATTCCGTCGCTAGTGATGGTGCTAACGCACGAACTTAAGTCCTCATTGGAATAATTTTGGACTTAAATATGTGACTATGTCACTGGCATCAAGGCTCCTTCATAAACA
>DNSU01000043.1:14825-15148 GCA_003499585.1 Cyanobacteria bacterium UBA9579
CATCAAGGCTCCTTCATAAACATATCCTTTTTGTTAACTTTTGAAAGGCTACCAAACAATAGGTAGTTTAACTCTGCTACCTCTGTTGTTGGCGTAAATAAAGCCGTTATCTCTTCCGAATTCGTATAATTCTTTAGTTAATCTGACATCAGAGTGGCAGTATTCTTTGATTAAATCAATTTTACCTTCTTTAAACCATCTTAAAGACTGCAATCCGTCTGCTGTTTTTGATGCGCCTAAAGTTTCTGTTACCAGATTATCTAATTTAGGACGGAATCCTAATGCCTTTTGTGCAATGCGCATCATATCTATAGTTTTTATTG
>DNSU01000043.1:15206-15627 GCA_003499585.1 Cyanobacteria bacterium UBA9579
TTCATATCTATAGTTTTTATTGTGCTGAAATCTCTGTTTGTATAACCCTTTAAAACCGGGTAATCAAAGCTGATTATATTGTAGCCAATTACTGTATCAGCATTGAAAAGCTCTTCAATCAATTCCTGAATATTATCTTCCGTATAATATTTGTATTCGCCTGTTATGCAATCGCAGGAAACAGCTACTGCTACTCCCATCTGAGTTATATTGTTTATTTCATGAAATCCTTTTTGTGTTTCTATATCAAATACAATAGTTTTTGATGTTTTAGTTGGCAGAATGCCGTCTATTGTTTTTTGTATTTCCTGCATAACTCCTCGTCCTCATCTTCTGATAGGTTCGAGTATAGCATATAAAACAGGTATATTGAATTTTTGATGTTTTAATAAAGTATTAAAATTAAAGAATAAGGGATAGA
>DNSU01000043.1:15707-16765 GCA_003499585.1 Cyanobacteria bacterium UBA9579
TCTATCCCTTATTCTTTAATTTTGTTAACTGGAAAGAAGTTTGTCTAGCTTAAGTATTCTATCCTTTACTTCTGAGATAATCGTCTCTATACTTTTGCTGTTTTCCTTTGCACGTTTAAGTTCCTCCAATATCGATGAATTTCCAAGATACGGATGATTTGTGCGTGCCCCTGGGTTTGTAGTTTTAGTAATAAGGTCTGCCCTCTGATCTGCTATGCCATGGAGTCTTTCAATCAGGATTTTTAATTGTTCGTTTTGGCATTCCAGATTAAGACAATGTGCTGCAGCTTTTCTTCTCTCCCTGGTAAGTTCGCTTAAGTTATCTTTTACCTCTTGATTAACCTCTGAGGTATATGGATTTACCAAAAAACATCACTCCTCTTAGATTCAACTGTAATATAAATATTAGTATAAAAATTGATTTCTGGTTTTGAGAAATTGACATGGATCACTGTGCACTAATAGTGTAGCTCTATATTATTCCTAAAAATGAGCTGATAACCTAAAAAATGCATGATGCTTTAACATTAGCCAGAAAATGTTACATTTTACTAGCAAAAAATAGGGTTAAGACTTTTATTTACTCTATATTTTAGTTAGAAAATGCATTTGGTTTCATTATGCTTTATCTGTTTTAAAGTTTCAAATCCTGTTTTATCTCGCTATCTAAAAGGTATGTCTGGTTTTATCATGCTAAATGCATGGCATATCATGGTGTTGGACTATAAATAAAATCAGGTAAAATTTTGTCTGAAATTTAGTGTGAATTAGCAAAATTTCATTATTTGTAGCTAAAACCTAGTACATAAAGGGAACTATACCCAATTTAACAGTTCTTAATATTATCTTATTTCAAAAAGGTAAAGTTTTCTTCAAATTTTTGAGTAGTATAGCAATTGTTGAGTACCATTTGTTTTTATAATAATATAATTTATAGTTTAGATAAAGTAAAAATAGAAGGGGGGTTAATTATAACCTAGCAGATTTAAAATTATTGAGAGTTCATAGAGAAAATGGAGGATGTTTAAGATTAAGTAATCAGAAGGACACCGCAAGGT